>JAKSDM010001260.1 GCA_022360135.1 Pseudanabaenales cyanobacterium
CCGCATACTTTCAACAATGAACTAGAGGTGGTGTTGAACTAGAGATATCGTTGTAGTATTTCTACTGTAACTTGCCCAGTTTTTCCCAGCTGAACAAACTGGCTCTAGTCAGTTCTGTTCTATAGAGGTGAGATCGCACTCCAGAATTATTGGCCCTATCCTTACATTATGACTTTAACCCTGGTCCATCTACCCGAGACGATCCGCTGGCAAGACGGCGATCTCTATCTGCTTGATCAAACCCAGCTGCCGCTGGCCACTGTAGTCGAAAAACAAGCGACCGTAGAGCAAGTTTGGCAGGCGATTAAACAGCTGAAGGTGCGGGGAGCGCCCGCCATTGGCATAGCTGGCGCCTATGGGTTAGTGCTCAGTGTTAAGCATCAGACTCATCTACCCTACAGTGCCTTCTTGCTCGAATTGGAACGGCAAGCGGCCTATTTGGACAGCGCCCGACCCACCGCCGTAAATCTAAAGTGGGCCTTGACCCGAATCGTCAATAAAGCCCGGCAACTCCCCGATCTGGCCGTGCCAGAAATCTATCGACGCCTGGTGGAAGAAGCTGTTCAGATTCACGATGAAGACCGACGACTCTGTCGCCAAATCGGTGAACACGGGTTGACGTTGATCCAACCTAATATGGGCATTCTGACCCACTGCAATGCTGGCTCCCTGGCTACTTCTGAACTGGGAACCGCCCTGGCCCCGATGTATCTCGCCCATGAGCAGGGAATTCCCTTTCGGGTCTACGCTGATGAAACCCGCCCGCTTCTGCAGGGTTCACGCTTGACCAGTTGGGAACTACAACAAGCCGGGATTGATGTAACCCTGATTTGCGATAACATGGCCGCCCATATGATGTCTCAGGGACTCGTCGATTTGGTGATCGTTGGGGCTGATCGCGTCGCCGCCAATGGTGATGTCGCCAATAAAATCGGCACCCTAGGTGTAGCCATCCTGGCCCATCACTTCAATCTGCCCTTTTACGTCGCCTGTCCTTACTCCACTATTGATTTTGCCGCCCCCGACGGCAAATCTATTGTGATTGAAGAACGCAGCGAGGCAGAAGTGACGCATTTTGGCGATCGCCGCACCGCACCCGAAAATATCCAATATCGCAATCCAGCGTTCGACATCACTTCCCATACCCTGGTGACGGGACTGATTACCGACAAGGGCATTATTCGCCCGCCTTATGGGGAGAATTTGGAGCGGTTTTATGGATAGGAAGGAAAGAGGAAAGGGTGTAGGGTGTAGGGGGAAGGGAAGCCTTTGAATTTTGAATTTTGAATTCCCTATGAAAAGTCGATGGAATGACAACGTAGCTCAAGAGTTTGCCGGTGACCCGTTACAGTTGCGTGTATACACTTCGCGTTTATTGGGTCAAGAAGCGGATCTGGTGATGCATGGCGGCGGCAATACTTCGGTTAAGGCGACCGCCACAAATTTCTTTGGAGAGCCGGAGGATATTCTTTACGTCAAGGGCAGCGGTTGGGATCTGGCGACTATTGAAGCGCCTGGTTTTGCGCCGGTGCGTTTGGATGTGCTGAAGCGACTGGCGGAGTTGGAGCAACTGACGGATTCTGAGATGGTGACGCAGCAGCGGGCGGCGATGCTCAATCCCAATGCGCCGAATCCGTCGGTGGAGGCCATTTTGCACGCCATCATTCCGTTCAAGTTTGTGGATCACACCCATGCGGATGCGGTGGTGACGATTACCAATAATGCTGCTGGGGAAGCCCGCATTCGGGAGATTTATGGCGATCGCATCCTGATTATTCCCTACGTCATGCCCGGTTTTATTCTGGCTCGAAAAATTCGTCAGATCACCCATGGAATTGATTGGAGCCACTATGATGGCATGATTCTGATGAATCATGGGATCTTCACCTTTGCCGATCAGGCGCAACTGGCCTATGAACGGATGATTAGCTTAGTGACCAGGGCTGAAGCCTATTTGCAGCAGCAAGGGGCCTATTCGCTGGCTCAAGCAGAGCCTCGGGAAGACTTGCAAATGCTGGCCCGAATTCGTCGGCAAGTCGCTCAGGCGAAAGGCGCTCCGATATTGGTGCAGTGGGATCAGCGGCCTCAGGCGGTGGGGTTTTCTAACCTGCCGAATGTGGCTGATATTGCCACCCGGGGACCAATCACGCCGGATCATGTAATTCGCACCAAACCGATTCCGGTGATTTTGACGGGGGATGGAGAGGCGGCGATCGCAACCTATGCCGCCAGGTACCAGGACTATTTTGCGCGTCACACCGATGGCCAACTTACCTGTCTTGATCCAGCCCCCCGCTGGGGGGTTTGGCCGGGATACGGTACGCTGGCCTGCGATCGCAGTGTCAAAGCCACCCAGATCATCACCGACATTATTGAACATACAATTCGCGCCATTCAGTGCGGTGAAGCGTTGGGAGGGTGGCAGGCGCTGGCCGAGCAGCAGCTGTTTGAGATGGAGTATTGGGAGTTGGAACAGGCCAAGTTAGGCAAACCCAAAGGCGAACCCGAGTTTCAAGGCAAAATTGCGCTGGTGACTGGCGCCGCCAGCGGTATCGGACGAGCCTGCGCCAAGGCGTTACATGAACAAGGCGCCGTGGTAGTAGGTCTGGATGTGGATCCTGACATTGCCCAATTGTTTGATCGCTCCTCGCGGGTCGGGATACAGGCGGATGTGACGGATAAAACAGCGGTCAAGCGGGCTGTAGAAGAAACCGTGCGGCGATTTGGCGGGCTGGATATTTTGGTGGCGAATGCGGGCGTTTTCCCCCAGAGTCAGCGGATTGAGGAGATGGATTCAGCGCTTTGGCAAAAAAGTTTGGAGATTAATCTAACCAGCCACCAGAGCCTGCTAAAAGACTGCATTCCTTTTTTGAAACAAGGCGTCGATCCGGCGGTGGTGTTTATTGCCTCGCGAAATGTGTTGGCGCCTGGTCCGGGCGCGTCTGCCTACTCGGTGGCTAAGGCGGGGCTGACCCAACTGGCCCGCATCGCCGCGCTGGAATTAGGGCCTGAGGGGATTCGGGTGAATGTGCTGCATCCGGATTGTGTCTATGATACGGGGTTGTGGACGCCAGAAACGCTGGAAAACCGAGCCCAACGGTATGGCCTGACGGTGACCGAGTACAAGTCCAGAAATTTGTTAAAAACGGCAGTGACATCTCGGGAAGTGGCCCAGATGGTCTGTGCGATGGCGGGGAAAACTTTCGCCAAAACAACTGGAGCTCAAGTTCCAATTGATGGGGGGAACGAACGAGTCATTTGAGTCCACGTTTAGATTTAACGTAGTCATATGGGATGGGCTTAAAAGATGCTTGCAATGAACAAAAGAGGTTAAAGCGCAAAATGTACCAAAAGGCAAAAAGGGCATCTTTTAGGCCAATTTTCTTCCCTTCTTCATAGGTTCTGCCATAGTAGCTGATTGGCGCCTCGTAGATGCGGCAATTGAGTTTTGCAATTTTTGCTGTTACCTCAATCTCAAAACCAAATCCAGTCGAGTTAATCACCATAGAGCGGATAATTTCCCCCCGAAAAGCTTTATAGCCGGTTTCAACATCTGTCATATTGATGTTAGTAAACAGATCGCTGATAAACGTGATCAGCTTATTTGCGAGATAGTGGTAAAAATAAAGTACTCTGGCCGCTTTTCGCACCAAGAATCGAGACCCATAGACAACATCCGCTTGGTTCATTAAAATCGGTTCAATGACTATAGGAATCTCTTCTGGGTTATATTCCAGATCTGCATCCTGTACAATCACGATGCTACCCATAGTGGTGGCAAAGCCAGTCTTTAAAGCAGCAGTTTTACCTAAATTCTTGGGATGGTGGATCACACGAATTCGCTTTTCTTCTTGTGCAAGCCCATCTAGAACTGAACCTGTTGCATCTTTAGACCCATCATTAACAACAACAATTTCCAACAAATTCTCAAGCTGAAGTAACTTTTTGATTACCTGTTGGATTGTTGCGGCTTCATTATAGGCAGGTATAACGACTGATAATGGTTGGCTAAAATTGACTTGATGCATTGACGTTGAGGTTTTTTCAACGATAGCGAAAGGTTTTTAGAATTCCCATAAGACTGTTAATCAATAGAAAAAACATCAGACAGTCAAATATATTTTGAGCGTTTAAACCACCTATAGTCAAGTACAGTAGCTTATCTCGAAGTCCAAGTAAGGGATAAGTAAAATGCTGCTGAAAGGATTCGCTCACTTCTTGGTTGGGGAATTTCAATCTAATGCTCACAAATCCTTCAGAAGATTCACGCAGTAATCAGGGTTTCAGGCTGTTACATATTCTGATTTTGTGCTAATTTGACGGTCAGGGGGGCGCTACAGAAACCATTTCGCCTGGAGAAGCGGGTTTGTTTTGAGAAAAACAAACCGTTGAGAGTTTGACCCCGGGCGTTCAGAAATTTGCATCAGAGAGATGCCGATTCAACCCGATGCGGAGTCGCCAGAACGCCGAGCAGTTTTCGGTTGTTCATTTCCGTAGAGCATTTAAGGTGTTTGTAGACCAGGCATGGATAAATTTTCAAGGGAATGACCTAGAGTAGTTAGGTTGGTGCAGAGGTAGTTTACGGGAACATGGTGATCAACCAAACGCTGAAACCAGCTATTTCAGCGCTCAAAATTTCGGCTCGTCCCTGGCCCAGTGTAGCCCTTTTGATGACGGCGGATTGGCTAGCGTTATGCATGGCCAGCTTTATCAGTGTCGAGCTTCGGTATTTTTTTAATGGTCAGTTTCATCCTTCGCTCTATTGGCGCCTCTGGCCAGTATTAGGGTTGTTCATTCTGGCTTATGCATTGGGCGGGCTTTATCCTGGGGTGGTGATCAGCCCAGTGGATGAACTACGCCGTACGAGTTTGGCAAGCACGCTGATTTACCTGGTTCTGAGCGCGGCTATTTTTCTCTTCCGAGAAGGCGAACTCTACTCTAGAGGCATTTTCCTGATGGCTTGGGGGCTGACATTGATGTTCATTCCCTTAGGCCGAATCATTGTCCGGCGACTGTTTTCCCATTGTCGGTGGTGGGGATACCCAGTGGTTGTGCTGGGGGCTGGCAGAACTGGGGAAATGGTGATTCGAACCCTGAAACGAGAGCCTAGTTTGGGTTTAAAGCCGGTGGCTGTGCTTGATGATGATCCGCGCAAACATGGGACATTGGAGGGGGTGCCAGTGATTGGCGGGATTCCGATGGCGCCTATATTGATCCAGCGGTTACAGGCGCCGTATGCGATTGTGGCGATGCCGGGGGTGCCGAGGGCAAAATTGCTAACCATCCTGGAGCGTTATGGTCGGACTTTTCCCCACATATTGATCATCCCTGATTTATTTGGGTTTGCCAGTCTTTGGGTGGCGGCGAGGGATTTGGGGGGGATTCTGGGTTTGGAAGTTCGCCAGCAACTGCTTTTGCCTGGACCTCGGTTAATTAAAGCCTGTCTGGACTATAGCTTAGCTATTGTGGTCGGGTTGATGTCTCTACCGATTATCGGGTTAATCGCTTTGATCATCAGATTGGATTCCCCCGGTCCTATTTTTTACGGTCAAACCCGCTTGGGTCAGAGCGGCAAATATTTTAGGGCCTGGAAATTTCGCTCTATGGCGCCCGATGCTGACCAGGTTTTAACGCACTATTTGCAGCAGCATCCAGAATTACGGCAAGATTGGGAAAAAGACCAGAAACTGAAGGATGATCCACGCACAACCCGAGTGGGTCGTTTTCTAAGGCGCACCAGCTTAGATGAATTGCCTCAACTCTGGAATGTCCTGCGGGGGGAAATGAGTCTGGTGGGGCCGCGCCCTATCGTTGATCAAGAAGTCTGGCGATACGCCGACAAATTTGAACTGTATACCAAAGTACTACCGGGAATCACCGGGCTATGGCAGGTATCGGGTCGTAACAATATCAGTTACCCGGAGCGGGTTAATTTGGACGCTTACTACGTCAGAAACTGGTCAGTTTGGTTAGATGTCTATATACTGGTTCGGACGATTTGGGTGGTCACACAGGGGGATGGCGCATACTAGGCAAATTGTGATTGAATTCTTCAAGTTGAACGATTTAATTGAAATCTACTTAATGGTGTGAGTATATTGGACCGATGGATATATATTGACCCAATGCGTTGGGTCAAGTTTAAGCTGTTAAGTGCATTGGTTCGAAGAGACTTTGAAGCCCGTTATAAAGGATCGGTGCTGGGTAGGCTCTGGCCAGTTATTAATCAGCTTTCGCAGCTCTTGATTTATACCTATGTTTTTGCCATTGTGCTTCAGGTAAAACTCAGTCTGAAAGAACTCTCTCAGGACAATCCTTTTACCTTTGGTCTGTGGTTGTTTTCTGGGCTGGTGGCATGGATAGCTTTTTCGGGGGGGTTGGGTCAAGCTGCCAGTTCTGTTGTTGTCCAATCTACACTGGTCAAGAAAGTCGTGTTTCCTCTGGTGTTATTGCCACTAGTGCCCATATTATCAACCTTTATAGAAAGTATGTTTGGGCTGGCCCTTTTAATTGTGGCTGTGGCGATCTTGACGGGCAATCTGCATCCGACGCTGGCGCTACTGCCCCTGATATGGATTCCTCAACTGATGTTTACCGCAGGTTTTGCCTATCTGGCAGCCAGTTTAACCGTGTTTATCAGAGATATTCCTCAGGCGATCGGCATTCTTCTCAATCTCTGGTTTTATCTAACACCGATCGTTTATCCGACAAACATCATCCCAGAACCTGTCAATGCTTGGATACTTTGGTTAAATCCTATGGCTACTCTTGTGGAAGTTTATCGAGATTTAGTTTTAGTCGGCCAGATAGGGCATATGGGCGAATGGATTGGATTGTCTACAACATCCTTTTTATTGTTCTGGGTAGGACTATTAGTTTATAGAAGATTAAGTTATAGCTTCGCAGATGTGCTCTAGTTTTTGAATGCTCGTATAAGACTCTGATTAAGTTGAGTTAGTTATGCGCCAGCCCATCCCTTACACCTGGTATTTGGATGTTAAACTGATAAGCCAATGATCAAGGATATTAACGGTGTTAACTGAGTTTTCTATTCATCTTCGTGAAGTCAGTAAAACTTTTGAAATTTATCACCAACCTTCTGATCGTCTAAAGCAGATTCTATTTGGCAAGCGTCGAAAGTTTTACGACGAGTATTGTGCATTGAAGGCGGTTAATCTCACGGTTCGATACGGCGAAACCATTGGCATTATTGGTCGAAACGGCGCCGGGAAATCTACTCTGCTGAAATTGATTTGCAAGACGCTTCAACCTACATGTGGTACGGTTGAGGTGCGGGGACGCGTGGCTGCCCTCTTAGAACTGGGATTTGGCTTCAACCCTGAGTTTTCGGGGCGGGACAATGTCTATCTCTCTGCTTCGTTGCTAGGCATGTCTCAGTCACAGATTAATGAACGATATCCCCAAATTGAAGCATTTTCAGGAATTGGTGATTTTATTAATCAACCTGTCAAGCTTTATTCCAGCGGTATGTACGCCCGTCTAGCCTTCGCCGTTGCAGCCCATGTTGATGCAGACATACTGATTGTTGATGAAATTTTAGCCGTTGGTGATGCTGCTTTTACGCAAAAATGCATGCGTTATATCCGCCAGTTTAAGCAGCATGGCACTATCTTGTTAGTCTCTCACGATGTTGGAGCTATTGTAAACTTTTGCGATCGCGCTGTTTGGTTGGATAATGGCATTGTGCGTGAAATTGGTCCGGCTAAGGATGTTTGTGATAGCTATATTGCATCGTTGTATCAGTCTAAAGATAGCTCTAAGGCATTTCGTATAGGCGGTCATCGCAAGCCTTTGCCAGAGGTAGCCAAACTCCAGCGAGATGTCCGGGCGGATCTCTTGGAAAATTCCCATATTCGCAACGATATTCAACTTTTTGACTTTGATCCCGATAGTCATTGGTTCGGTGAGCGTGGGGCTACGATCACTGATGTCAAATTTTTAGATAGCAATGGTGAAGTCCTGACTTCTTTGCAAGGGGGGCAGGAAGTCTTACTGCAAATTAACTGTGAAGTACATAAGGAGATCACTCGACCCATTATCGGTTTCATGGTCAAAGATCGGTTGGGTCAATCGCTTTTTGGGGATAACACCTTTTTGAGCTACTGTGATCAGTACATAAGTGTGCCAGAGAGGCAATCTATCACCACTACTTTTAGATTTCAACTGCCTTACATGCCCATAGGGGACTATTCAGTTAATGTGGCGATCTCCGAAGGGACCCAAGCGGACCATAAGCAGCATCACTTTTTTGACGATGCATTTTACTTTAAAGTCCTATCCACTCACATTGCACGCGGGCTAGTCGGCGTGCCGATGCTTGATATCAACATGACAATTGGGGCCGATCAGGCAGCAAAACTCTCTGCGCGTTAAGCCTTAAATCGCGACTAAATCTACTAGGTCTAGGAGTAGCAGGATATGACTGGCAAGGCTCAAACAATGGCTATAATTGGAGGCGGCATTGTTGGCCTCGCCATTGCTTATCGGCTCAGGCAGGCCTATCCCCATCTCAATATCATTATTCTCGAAAAGGAAGCCACCCTGGGGACGCATCAAACCGGTCATAACAGCGGCGTACTCCATGCTGGACTCTACTACAAACCGGGTTCGGTTAAAGCAAAACTGGCTGTTAATGGTATTCGCCAGATGGTGGAGTTTTGCCAAATCCACAACCTTCCCTATGAAATTTGCGGCAAGTTAGTGGTGGCTACCAGCGAAGAAGAGTTACCGCGCCTCCATGCCCTGTTTGCACGAGGACAGACCAATGGGTTAACCGATTTGCAGCTGCTCAAACCGGAACAGTTGAAAGAGATAGAACCCTACGTCAACGGGGTTGCTGGCATTCGGGTGCCGGAAGAAGGGATTGTTGACTATAAACAAGTCTGTGCGACGCTAGCTGAGACGCTCAAAAAACTTGGGGTGCAAGTGGTTACC
>JAKSDM010000916.1 GCA_022360135.1 Pseudanabaenales cyanobacterium
ATGGGGCTTTGCTTATAGGTTTTGAGAATATCACGCACGACCCGCTGATGCCGACGGGTAATGCGGAACCAAAAAACCAAACGTTCGATGATCAAGGCGATCGCCAAAACCGAAAATCCTAACAGGGGCCACATCACAATGCCGCCTGCGGTGAATAAATCCGCCATGAATTTGAAACCTCTTTAGGCGAAAGGAAAACTGAGTTCGAAGAAAAAAAGCGCTTGGCTCTGAGGGGACGCTTGGAAGGCGTGAACAGATATAAACCTTTAGATGACATCTCCAAGCGCTTCTGTGAGCAAAGTAGAAGCAATTGAGAATCAATGTCAAGCAAACTAAAGCTTTAATGATTTTAGCCGATTACCCTCAGTATGAATCAAGTATTTCCCAATAAAATTTATATACCTCTATAGATCTCCTTGTATACAAGTTATATACAAGGGGTTGTAAGGTCATCATAATGATGAATGTGAATCTGTATTATCAGTAACAATCGCAACGTTATTCGCAATATGATGATAATCATGATTTCAAATCCAGTCATTAGCGTAGCTTTATCAGCAAATATACGTGATAATGAATATCAACTAGATACCAACTATTAGGTCCACATGGCATGAGTCTGTCTAGTATTTGTGCAGAGCAACATGAAAAGGAAGCCGCCGCCCTCAAAAAATTTGTTGCATTTAGCCTGGTAGGCTCCGTTGGTTTACACCTGGCAATGCTGGCTCTGAGTCAGCTGTTTCCCGCTTCAGCCGTTAAAGTAGACTCTGCAGTCATTGAGCTGGTTGTAACGGCGCCTCCGCCAGAGCCAGAGGTGATAGAGGAAACGCCTGAATTGAGTCCAGAATTCCCTACCCCTGTAACTACTGAGACGACCACGACTACAGCAGTGGCGACTGAAGTTGAAGAGCCCACTAGGGTGGAATCGCAGTTTCAAGTCGAGGGCGATTCGGAGAACAGCGAAGAGGTAGACTGGAGCGACGCCTTGGCAAGGGTTGCTCAACCCCAACCAGGCAGTCAAGGCGTAGGGGCGGCAGCCAGCCCTGGCCGAGGCGGCTCAGGCAGGCGTCAAGCAGCTAACCCGGGGCGTCGCAGACCACGAACTGTACGCTGCGCCTATTGTCCTAAACCTAATTATCCTGAGAGCGCCTTAGCAGATGGGGTGGAAGGTTCACCTGTAGTGCTGATTGATACCGATGCTAATGGCAATGTTGTGGGGGTGCGCTTGACCCAATCAAGTGGAAACGCCGCCTTAGATCAGGCGGCAATAGGGGCGACCCGAGGCTGGCGGCTGGAGACTGGCGGATACGCTGTCAGCAATATCCCGATCGAGATTGAGATGAACATTCGGGGCTCTCGACGCCATCGCGAGTCCCAGCGACGGGGAGAGCGTCGAGAAATGCAGCTCCCGGGTTCAGAGACAGCCGCCTCTGAACCGGCTGAGGCGACATCACCTGCAGCCATAGAGACTCGTCAGTCGCCTGCGCCAGCCAGTAATGAGACGGATGCAAGCAACGCCCAGCCAGTTGAAACCGGGGGCGATCCTGCATCGGTTGACGCCAACGCCCCTGAACCGACTGAGGCGACCCCACTCCCACCGACAGAGACTCATCAGCCTTCTGCGCCTGCTAGTGGTGAGGCGGACGCAAGCAACGCCCAGCCGGTTGAAACCGGGGGCGATCCTGTGTTAGTTGATCGTCAAGAGACTGTTCCGGCGGCGGAGAATGCGGCTCCTAATCCCGCCGCCGCCAGTGAGTCTGCGCCAGAATCTGGAGCTACCGTTCCGGCAGAAACGCCTTCTACATTGGAAACCGTACCCACAGAGCCTCATCTCGCGCCAGAGCCCGCCTTAACGACGCCTGCGGCGCCATCTTCCAGGCCATAATTTAGGCCAACTGCAGTCCTGATTGCGCCAGAATCTTTGTTTTTGCCATACGCGTTTCAACCTGGACGTGATTTATCTCTATGTCCTTCTGTTATCGTTAAATTGTCATCATCTCTTCGTTTTCCAATGTCATATTGGAAGCCCACTGCACCACCGCTTTAACTGAGTCTAAAATCCCCCCGTTCCAATCGTTCTCTCGGACACCCCAACCCTGTTCTATGGGATGGTGCTTGCTATAGTGCGGAGGATAGTAAATCAACCGGATACTTAAATTTGTCAACGGCGATCGCAGGATGTTAGGTCTGTCTTGTGGGCGATCGCAGCGCTATAGTATCTGCTGTGGGCTCACCACATGACGCTATTGCTTACTGAGGGGCGTCCGTTAGGAGTGACTGAATGAATACACATCGTTCCCCCGAAATATACGACGCCATCGTAGTGGGATCAGGGGCTACAGGCGGAGTCGCCGCCAAAGAGCTGGGCGAACGGGGCTGGAAAGTCTTGGTGCTGGAAGCGGGACGGGATCTGGATCCGCAAGCGGATTTGGGGCATACCGCCAGGGATATGGCCAAGCGATTCTATAACCTCTTGATCTCCCGTCGGCAGTCTTACCAGTCTCTGCATCCCGGGTATTGGAAGGCCAACCCAGATTTCTTCATTGATGAGCAGGATAATCCCTACACTACCCCTGACGATAAGCCCTTCAATTGGATTCGGGGACGCCAGGTAGGAGGTCGGAGCTTGACCTGGGGTGGGATCACACTGCGCTTGTCCGACTATGAGTTCAAAGCCGCCAGTCGAGATGGCTATGGGGAAGACTGGCCGATTGCTTACGCAGACCTGGCCCCCTACTATACCCAATTGGAGCGTTTCTTCCAGGTTCATGGAGCCCGGGATGGGTTGGCCCAGCTGCCCGATGGCGAGTATCTTTCACCATCCGCCTTTACCCCAGCTGAGCAACATCTCAAGGCGGTGGTTGAGGCCGAATGGCCGGATCGCCGCTTGATCATCTCCCGGGGGTTTCCTCTCCACCGATCTACTCGATCCAATCCCTGGCCGCGATCCTCCAGCCAAGGGGCTTCGCTCAAGGTGGCCATGGCTACGGGTAATGTATCTCTACAATCAGATGCAGTGGTCAGTCATGTCCTGTTTGATCCCGCTACCCGCAAAGCTCGGGGTGTGGGTTATGTCGATCGGGTTGACAAAACAACCCATGAGGTATTAGGTCGGATTGTTGTGTTGTGCGCCTCGACGATCGAATCGGTGCGCATTCTGTTGCATTCCACCGAACCCTATCAACCCGGCGGGTTGATCAACGCGTCGGGATTATTGGGCCGGTTCCTGATGGATCACGTCTCCACCGCCACCTTCTTTTTTTTGCCGGGATTCAAACCACCAGAGCAGTCCTTTGAATTGTCCGGCAGTGATAGCTTTTTTATTCCCTGTTTTTGCAACCTAGAAGCTCAGCAGCTAGATTTTATCCGGGGCTATGGTCTATGGGGCGGGATTCAGCGCTTTGATCCGCCTGGCCTTTTCCGTAAGGTGGGGAAAGGGGCGATTGGCTTTCTGATCGCCCATGGTGAGGTGCTTCCCCGCTATCACAATCATATTCGATTGAACCCTGAGGTGGTCGATGCTTGGGGAATTCCAGCCGCCCACATCGACTGTGTCTGGTCGGAAAATGAACACCGGATGTTAGACCATATGCACAGCCAGATTAAGGAAATCGTCAATCAGGCTGGCGGGAAATGCATGCGGTTAACCGATCTATTTCGAGTCCCCATTTTTTCAGAGTATGTTCGCCGCATGGAGGAAGCGATGGCGTTTGCCGCGCCACCAGGTTTTTATGTCCATGAGGTCGGCGGGGCGCGGATGGGGACCGCTGCAACCAACTCGGTGGTGAATGCCAATAACCAGTGCTGGGAAGCACCCAATCTCTTGGTGACGGATGGCGCTTGCTGGGTCTCTGCTGGGTGGCAGAGCCCAACCTTGACGGAGATGGCGATCACTGCTCGGGCCTGCAACTTGATTGCAGACCAGCTGGGTCAGGGGAATGTCTAATTCGACCCGGTTAGTTCCAGCCAATACGCCGTCGGGCAATCTGTTTAGGTTGGATTCGGACCCGAAAGTGGGATGGCGACTGATGCAGACGATAGACCCAATTAATCGCAAGCTGGACAGGGACGCGGTTAAGTTTGAAGCGTCGGGGTTAACCTCTCTACAAAATGAAGAAATTCAAATAAATAAGGGTAGATATTACAAAAACGTCAATTTCCATTTAGTTTGATTTTCACTTATTAAAACCTATTAAAAGCTCAAAATTTTGCAGCTAAATTGCTTGATATTGAGGCCTCGGCTGTAAAGAATAATAGAGTGAAATAACTGGCGGCGAATGGATTGCTATACGATCTTCAAGTATTGGCAATACGCCACTTGTGAGTTGTACTCAGGAGCTTAAATAGGTTAGTCAAAATCTTTGTTTCAGGTCTCTTTAGACTTTTTTCTCAACCAATCGTGAGGCTTATGGCTTATGGCTTTCTTCAAAATCTTCAATAGCGTAATTCAATACTTCTCAGAAGCAGTTACTCGGATTTTTGGACCTACTGACGATTCCTATCCAAACATAGGTGTACAGCCATTTGATGGAGAGCCTCTGTCTGAATGGATTGAAGCAGGTAGTTAACGAGTCCAAATCCAATTGACATAACCTACATTCAAAGTTAAAACTCAGCAAACGTGAATGTTTATGATTGATTTAACTCCAGCATAGCTGGAGTTTTTTTCATTTTTGCGGGTAATTTTTTGGTGCTTTCACTGGAACTGGAAAGGCCTTGATCATTCTGATCAAGGCCTAAGTTGGTATAGTTTGAGTTGTTAAAGGTTCTGGCTGAAGAGTTTTAATAGGTGTTAGCCCCTCAGACTGTTCTGGTGGAAGGTTTCGCATCCCCTCGGAGACTATAATGCAGGGGAAACGGTAAAAACCCTGCGCCACCACTCTTCA
>JAKSDM010001726.1 GCA_022360135.1 Pseudanabaenales cyanobacterium
TCTTTCCTTAGGTTGTGAATCAATCTATCCTTCTTGTTGCAATAATTAATAGTTAATAAAATTATCTAAACCCATTCATGATTCAAGCACCGCCCTGTTGTTGCTCTGTGTCGGCGTTATTCAGCGATTGCCGTCTTCTAGTTTAGGATATTGAGCAATCACGAGAATCACAGAGATCCTCTAGCTGGGGCGCATGCTTGAGGATCCGGTTTTACAATCTGTAACCAACTGAGTATTTACCGCCCGTGATCATCGACTTTATTATTAGGCATGCGTAATCAATCCGCCATCATTCCTGATCCGAAGACGGCCATTTGGCGGTGCGGCCTTGGGGATTAATTGTTGTTCAAACCCAGCGCGGCTACTCTCTAGATCGCAAGTTAAGAAGTTTTTTGCGTTTGTCCAGCATTGTATGAGAGAATTATGGTTTATGTCTAATTGTTTGGAGACGGTAACCTGTCCCTTCTCTTGATATGACATAAATTACCCAATCACCTTCAACTAAGGCTATGGCTAAAGGCGTCCGCATTATCATTACTTTAGAGTGCACTGAGTGCCGTAATAATCCTGACAAGCGATCGCCAGGGGTATCTCGGTATACGACCCAAAAGAACCGTCGTAATACCACCGGGCGGCTCGAATTGAAAAAATTCTGCACCCACTGCAACAAACACACTGTCCACAAAGAAATTAAGTAATTCATTAAGTTAACGAAGCTACTTGGAGTTTATGGCTTACTTTCGTCGTCGCGTTTCCCCCATCCAACCCGATGAGCCAATCGACTATAAAGACGTCGATTTGCTGCGTAAATTTATTACTGAACGGGGTAAAATTCTACCTCGTCGTATCACTGGGCTCACCGCTAAACAGCAGCGAGATTTGACCTCTGCTATCAAGCGGGCTAGGGCGCTGGCTCTATTACCCTATGTCAATCGAGAAGGCTAGGCGAATTAAGCGATTTTGATAATTCGGGGGCTTGGGTTGGTGGATAAGGGAACCCTGATTGAATTTCGATCTCAAGGCGATCCTTGTCTTGCGGTGGTTGATCGACCAGAGGGTAAGAAGAACTGGATTGTCATTGATGGGCGAGGGCAGTCCCATACGCTTCATCCCCGTCAGTTTACCTATACTATTTCGGATCAGAGTTATTGCCCTGATGACATTCCTGAATTTCTCCAGGAGGCTCAAGCGTATATCGATCCGTCCAGTCTTGAAGTCGCTTGGGAGCTGTTGAGTGAGGTAGGAGAGTTCGCCGATCCGGCTTCTCTGGCGTTGCTGCTGTTTTCAGATCGGCGTCCAGCCCTATGCTATGCGGCTCATCGCCTGTTGTCGGATGACAAAATTTACTTTAAGCAGAAAGGAGAACGCTACGAACCTCGCTCAGCCACTCAGGTGGAAGAATTGCAGCATCAGGTCGCCAGGGAAGCCCAACGACTTGAAGAATGGCAAGGCTTCCTGCAGCGGGTAAAACAATTTCTAGCGGGAGAATCGCTAGAATGGCAGAAATGCGATCGCCCTCGGCTGGAATCTTTAGAGCGGTTTGCCGCTTTTGGAGATGAAGCCAGTCAACGCGCTTCTGCTCAAGAGATTTTACTTGCCCTGGAAAGGTCTCCGACATCAGAAGCAGCTTTTCAATTGTTGGTCGAGCTGGGGGCGTGGGGCAAACATGAGAATCTGGCCCTGCGTCGCAGCCAGTTTCCGACCCAGTTCTCTGAAAAGGTGCTCTCAATGACGCAGCAATGCCTGCTCAATCCACCCCCTGACCCAGATATGGATCGATTAGACCTGACTCACCTCAAGGTCTATACCATTGATGATGAGACCACCCGTGAAATCGATGACGGCCTAAGTTTGGAGACGTTGGAGGATGGACGACAGCGCCTCTGGATTCATATTGCCGATCCAACGCGCTGGTTACTCCCAGGCGATGACTTAGATTTAGAAGCTCGCCGTCGTTGCACCACGCTCTATTTGCCAACGGGCGTCATTCCCATGTTTCCCTCAGATCTAGCAACGGGACCCATGAGTTTGGTTCAGGGTCAGACTTGCTGCGCCCTCAGTTTTGGGATTATTCTGGACGAAACCGGGCGGATTGACGCTTACTGCATTCAGACCAGTTTGATCCAGCCTACCTATCGCCTCACCTACGAGGATGTGGACGAGATGCTGGAGTTAGGCGCGCCAGCTGAATCGGAGCTGGCTGCGATTGCGTCTTGGGCTCAACAACGCCAAGTCTGGCGGGAAGCTCAGGGAGCCATCAGCATTCATATGCCGGAATCCTCCATCAAGGTTAACGATGACGACATCGTGATTCAAGTATTAGACGACTCCCCGGCTCGGCAGTTAGTGGCTGAGATGATGATTTTGGCGGGAGAGGCTGCAGCTTGTTATGGTCAGGATCATAATCTGGCGATTCCTTTCCGCAGTCAGCCTCAACCAGAGCTGCCCACTGAGGAAGAACTGTTGCAATTGCCGACAGGCTGGGTGCGTGACTGTGCGATTCGCCGTTGTATGTCTCGGAGTGAGGTCGGTATTACCCCAGCCCGTCACGCCACTCTGGGATTAGGCAGCTATAGTCAAGTCACTTCGCCTATCCGTCGTTATACGGACTTATTAGCTCACTTCCAGCTCAAAGCTCATTTACGGGGAGAGGCTCTCCCCTTCACTGCTCAAGAGATGACGGAATTAACTCAAGGCGCCAGCAGTGTTGCTTATGAAGCCAGTCTTGTGGAACGCCAAACCAAACGCTATTGGGCTTTGGAGTATCTTCGACGTAATTCAAAAACCAGATGGCAAGCTATTTTGTTGCGCTGGCTGCGCGAACATGAACGGTTAGGACTCGTCATGCTTGAAGATTTAGGACTGGAACTGGCTATGCGCTTTAATCGACCGTTTAAATTGGGCGATTACTTCCAAGTCCGTGTAGCCTATGTAGACCCTCGTAGAGATGTGGTTCAGCTAGAAGAAGTGATGGAAAGCGCTTTGCAGATTTAATAACCTGGCTTGAATTTTGGTTGATGGACTACGGGTTCTATGCATAGAACCCTACCCCCCAACCCTCTATACCCTACCGCTAATCTCTACCAACTCAATCACGATGCAGCAAGTTCCACAGCCTATTGTGAAGGATTTGGTTTTGCTGGGAGGGGGGCATACCCACGCTATTGTCTTACGGATGTGGGCAATGAATCCTGTGTTTGGCGTGCGCCTGACCTTGATTACCAATCTGGCGGACACCCCCTATTCCGGTATGCTACCCTGCCATATTTCTGGCTTATATACCTTTGATGAATCCCACATTGATCTGAGACCCCTAAGCCGTTTCGCCAACTGTCGCCTATTTATGGACACAGCCATTGGACTGGATTTAGAAAATCAACGAGTCCGGTGCGCCAACCATCCCCCTGTTGCTTACGATGTTCTCTCTATTGACACTGGCAGTACGCCCGCCACTATAGATGTCCCTGGCGCCGCTGAGTATGCAATTCCAGCCAAACCTGTCCCTAATCTATTAAGAGAATGGCGCAAACTGATTAAACAAGTTGCTCAGAACCCAGACCGTCCTGTAGTCATTGGTATTGTCGGCGGTGGAGTGGGTGGGATCGAATTAACTTTAAATATGCAGGTGCGACTTCAAGCAATTCTCCAGCAGGCGGGACAACCGTTAGAAAATCTGACGGTTCATCTTTTTCATCGCGGGGTTGAGATCGCCACAGGGCGGAATCAATGGACGCGCGAACATCTACGGAAATTGTTGATACGTCGGGGCATTCAATTACATCGACGGGAAAATGTCGTTGCTGTAGAGAGGTTGCAGGCCACCTCTCTACAGCGATGGGTACGATGTGAATCGGGATTGGCGGTGGCCTGCGATCGCGTCTTCTGGGTCACTCACGCCGCTGCCCCAGAATGGATTCAGGCATCCGGCATCGCCAGAGATGCAGCGGGATTTATTCAAGTTGGCGACACCCTCCAGTCCCTTTCCCATCCCAATGTCTTCGCAGCTGGCGATGTCGCTACGATGGTGAACCATCCCCGCCCCAAAGCTGGGGTATTCGCCGTGCGCCAGGGCAAACCCTTGGGCAAAAACCTGCAACGCTATCTGCTCGGCCAACCCCTTAAGTCCTTCATCCCCCA
>JAKSDM010000286.1 GCA_022360135.1 Pseudanabaenales cyanobacterium
GCCAATCTGTCGAAAACCGAGAGATTCGTAAAGAGCCATTGCTTTAAAATTATCATTATCTACCCAGAGTTTTACGGAGGGATAGAAATATTCCTCCAGCATTGCCTGAATGAAAAATGCCAGCAGACGGCGAGCAAAACCCTGTCTACGAAACTGGGGAAAGGTAAATATTCCGACCACTATGGCATGCTGTATTGTTGAACCACGCTTGACAACTGCAACAATTTGCTTCTGGTGTTCTAAAACAGCGACTCGCTTTTGTTGAATCAAGTCATCCCAGTTTTGATTTAAGCTGCCAGTACCACACTCTGCTCGGTATGCTTCAGCATAAGCCTGTAGGGCAGGCTTATCTTGTGGCAATGCCCATCGTCCTGCTCCACCACTAGGAACTTGCGTACAAACCATCACTAACGAATCATGCTCTCGTTCTAATGAGTAATGCTGAAGTAATATTGGGCGAAGCCAATGCTTTACTTGACTAGAAGTCTCTATCTTTCGTGGGCAGCCCTGTGGTTGAGTCAGTGTAAACAAGTGCTCGGCAGTCAGGCGATCGCTACTTTCTAGAGCTATAAGAGCATTACCAGGTTGCGCCATTACAATTCCTCTGATGCTATCTTGAGCCAATCTACCGGTTGAAGATGTGTAGGCAATCGCCATAAATTCTGGTGATGTTTGTGGAGGAATTCGTCCTTCCAAGAAAAGAGTCAAGGCACTTTCCAAAGCAAGGTTTTCGTGTTGATGGTTTGCTAACCAATCGGCGGCAACTTGAACCTGAGAAGGAACAGGAAATTGGATAATCGTAATATCATTCTGCATAGAAATATGCTTGCAAGGGATGATTCTTTCATCTGCTAACTTAAGAGACACAACTATAGTTTGACAATTACCCTCGGGGGCCCACGAGATACGCAATGAGGTTCGGAGAATATTTCGGTTCAACCGCCTTAGAGCAACTGCGCGGCTTATTTGAATCTGACCTCTTGGCGCATGGGGTTAAGCAAACGCAGAATGGCGGGTTGATAGATTGCTCAGGCAATCAGTTTTGGGTTTTTGATGTGGATGGAACCCATCAAGCGGCGCGGCAACGCGCATTAGCCGA
>JAKSDM010001086.1 GCA_022360135.1 Pseudanabaenales cyanobacterium
CCAATGCGATGAAGGGCGATCGCGAACGGTGTCTAGCGGCTGGGATGAAAAACTACATCAGTAAACCGATTAAGATTGAAGAACTGGTGACTGTCTTGAAACAGACACAACCTTTATCAGCTGGACGATCAGTTGATCTATTCCAGCAACTTGACTCTACCCTATCCGCCAATGAGCGAGAACCTGAAAAGCAGCCTGTTGCATTGTCTAATCAATTGTCTAGTCAACGGAATGAAAGTCCCTTGGATTGGTCGGTACTTGAACCAACCTTAATAGCGCTAGGGGGGATAGAATCAGAGACCTTCTTAAAGTTACAGCAGGTTTTTCTGAACGAAGCGTCGACATTAGTCACTCAAATTGTGCAAGCCATTCAAGCCAGTGACCATGAACAGTTGGAGCAGAGCGCCCATACCTTAAAATCGAGCAGTGCGGCTTTTGGCGGTGTGCTCCTTGGCAATCTATGTCAAGCCTTAGAGAAGTCAGCCCGCCAAAAAGCATCTGTGGCGCTTGAACACATTGATGAGTTAACCTCAGCCTTTGCAGCGTTCAAAACAGCTTTAGAGGGCTTAAAGTAACGGGTGCTAGTCCGTTACTTTAAGACATCGCAATTTCCTCTCTCCTACACCACTAAATATTGCCATAACTACCTTTTCAAATCTCGGATCTTTATTAGAGAGACTCCTCTCCTCTTCCGTTTCTTATTTATGTGGCCTCAAATATCTCTTGCAACGCATCGACTCGTTGCAGAAAATGTGTTTGCCCTTCAGCTAGAGACGTGTATTCTGCATTTTGTTTCTCATTCAGTCTCACATCCACAGGTTGCTATCTTGATCGATAACGCGATAGAGATAACACCACCTTTCCTTTACTCGAATAAAAGGCTCATCCACATGCCAGATTTTACCTACTTTCCCTTTTTGCTTGACCTTTGACTCATCAGCAAAGATTGATGCAAAGTGTGCTTCCCAATCTCGCACAATTTCATGGGTGAATTCGAATATCTAAAATACGTAGTACTTTTAGTACTACTACCTGGTTATTCCCGACACTTTTGCGCAGCCATGCGGTCGAGTTTTTGTCGACATAAACGTATATATACTAGTGATTTTATGGATTTTATACCTCAATATCTCGGAAATGCGACTTCTCAATTTCGAGTGTAAATTGCGACGACAAGACTGACGCCAACCTCTAAATTGAGAAGTGTAGAACAACAGACTAATGACTGCTCTAATGCTCCGGATATCGTTTTGGATACTCGTGCATTCCTAAAGAACGGCAGGATTATTGTCTACTTGATGTTGAACATGAACCATTGTGCGATCGCTGACTAATTGCGTTTTGTGATCGCTGATTCTGTAAACCTTTTGGAGTTAATTACTACTATGCGTCGTTTCTTTTCTATAGCTGCTTTGACAGTGGGTGCTTTGGCTATTGGCGGCAATGCTGCTCTGGCGGATACGGTGACTCTGGGAGGCACGGTTAACAGTACCAGTTCGGTAACTTCTGTCGCCACCGCAGATGCCAGCGACTTAAGCCTGTACGGTGTAGGCGCCGCCCAAAACGATGTGGTCGTTCAAGTGGCGGATATGGCGCTTATCACCAACAATACTGCGGGTGTGACCTTGCAAGCAGCAGGAGATAGCGGTCTCACCAACGGCACCAGCACCCTAGCTTACAAAGTGAAAATTGTTGCTGACAACGCCGCTGCACCTGGGGCTGGAGACTTCTCCTCAGCTACAGATAGTGTTTCTGTCACTGATTTTTCAAGTGGCGCTGCTGCTCGGGATTTATACATTGAGTATGACGCCCCTTCCCTGTTAGATCCTGGCAACTATTCATCTACCATCACAATCTCAGTGACAGATATCTAATCTTGATCCACCAGCGAGGAGGTGAAGCATATCGTGATTCGTATCGGATTACTGGCATTGGGGGTTTGTCTGTTGGGAGCGCTCCCGGCGCCAGCACTCCCCAACCTGACGACTAGTCCAACCAATGACGCCAGCCAGCTCGATCTGGATGGTGAAGGAACAGCGTCTACCCATATTGTCAAAGTGGCGGATGTCACTGTCTCAACGGATAACGCCTCAGGGCTTACTCTGACGATTTCATCCGGCGACATCAAGCAAGTGGAGGGTCAACCGATTTCATTTCAGGTGACCACGGTTGTAGATAATGCTTCACCTCCAAGCAATGGAGATTTTTCGACGACCTCTGGAAATAACTACACCTATGCGAACGGAGCAGCTGGCGTCGAAAGTCGAGATGTGTATATTCGATACACACCGCTTTCTCTCCAAGATCCCGGCGACTATGCCAGTCTCATGAACCTATCTGTTGTCGATAATTAACTGTGATGAGATTTCTCACATCTATTCTGGCGCTCGTTGCAATGCTCACCCTGAGTAACATGAGAGTTGCTCTAGCCTTTCAATTAACCCCCATATCCCAGGTGTTTGAGCCGATTGGCGAGAAATCAACCCAATCTTATGAGGTGATCAACAATACGGATGAACTGATCGCCGTGGAGGTGTCGATGGTCGTCCGTGAAATGAATCTTCACGGGGAAGAGAGCTATACGCCAGCCGAGGATGATTTCCTCATTTATCCGCCCCAGATGATTCTAGCCCCCGATGAAGTCCAAACAGTGAGGGTTACCTGGTTGGGCGATCCGGAACCAACCCAAGAACTGGCCTATCGCCTGATAGCGGAACAGTTGCCCATTAACCTGATAGACCCTGACGCCCCTGCACCCAACCGAATTTCCGCTGAGGTGAAGCTGGCGTTTCGATACCTCGGCTCTGTGTTTATCCGACCGCAGGGAGTCGCGCCAGCGGTGGATTTAGTCTCTGTTGAAGCAGTAACTGGCGCAGACGGAGAACCCATGTTGGCTGTGACATTGAATAACCAGGGCACAGGCGGCGCACGCTTAAGCGATTGGCAACTGCAGCTAACGTCCCAAGGGACCACCGTGAATCTAACGCCTGCCTTGGTCGACGAGATACGAGGGCAGATGATTTTGCCGCAGCATACTCGCCAATTTGTCATTCCCTGGCCGCAGGGGCTACCCTCTGGGCTAGTAACCGCTAAGCTTCAGTTTGAGGGTTAAGGGCGCTTAGAAATAATTGCGCGCTTTTGAGCTGAAATTCCATAGAGCAAGGGATTTGGGCGCTTCAAAACATGAACTTGATTTTAGACACACCCTGAGTGTGTAGGACTTGATGCGACTTTAATGCTCTTTCCCATTCCCATCTATCCGGTTGAAATGGCAATTGTCCTTCCCGCCGAGGGAACATTCGCCGCTAATCAATCTTGCCCTCTACCGATTGAGTGTCAGTCACAATCTTTGACAACAAAACTGATGGGTAAAGTTCCCACCGGACAGATTACGGTACAGGATGAGACTTCCCCAGTATTCTCGAGAAAGTCCCTCTGGATTGCCAGTGATGTCAGTGGAAAGACAGAAGGTGCAGCGCCAGCCCTCAACCCAGCGGAAAGAGAGAGTCCAATCAACTCTCCAGCGCCTGACGATACAATAGACTTACCCCCTAATCCACTAGAGTTTTCATCAGACGAGGCTTCCGCCAAACAGTCCGGCAATCCCCTCTCAGAACCTCCGGCAAAATCTCCCACAGTCTCTGGCGCACCTCAGGAACCTGCCGCTAGCCTCAACGAAACTGAGCTCTTTGAACAAGTTTTTGGGCGGCCAAGTCGTACGCAAACCGCCAGCGTCAGGGTTCCCCTGATTATGGATGGGCGATCGGCAGGAACCATTCTGGTCCATCCTCAAAGGGAGGGTTCTGAGGTCGAGATCGAAGGCCATTCATTGTTGACCTTAGTTAAAAATACCTTAACTGAAGCGGTCCAAACAGCCCTGCAAGCCCAGATTAATCACAACGGTCGGCTCAGCCTGATTGACTTGCAAAGCCATGGCGTAGACGCTCATTTTGATCCACGACAGTTAGAACTGCAGATCAATATCCCGCCAGACTTACGAGCCAATTCGATTTCCCATCTAGGTCCACCTGAAACGATTCCGCAGGATACTGAACTGGCGCCGCCTGGAAAGTTCAGCGGTTATCTCAACCTGCGGGGCAGTCAGGCTGTAACCTGGACAGGCGATGCGGCGGATGTCGGCTTCAACCCTTTAAGCATTGAGCTGGACGGCGCTCTCAACTGGCAAGGTTGGGTGCTCGAGGCTCAAGCGCAGGCTGCCTGGGGACAACCCTGGCAATGGGGCGGCCTCAGCATTGTTCGGGATGCGCCTCAACAGGCGCTCCGCTATACCCTGGGAGATCTAACGGTCCCTGCAGTCGGTTATCAGAGCAGCGCTTCCCTTTTAGGCTTCTCGGCGGTTCGTAATTTCTCGCTTCAACCCTTTCGGGTGGCCCGGCCTACTGGCAACTACAGCTTCTTTTTAGAACGTCCCGCCACGGTAGACGTTTTCGTCAATGATGCGCCAACCGCTACTCTGCAGTTAGACGCAGGCCCCCAAGATATTCGAGACTTACCGCTACAAACTGGGATCAACGACATTCGCCTAAAAATTACTGATGATTCGGGGCAGGTGCAACAGCTTAACTTCTCAACCGGTGTCGCCGGAGAGTTACTTGCCCCAGGTACACACCAGTTTGCCTATAGCCTGGGCTTTACGACCCTAGAAGGAAAAGTTGTTAAAGCCTATGACCTAGAACATCCTATTATTTCCATGTTTTACCGGGTAGGGTTTAACTCTCACCTGACAGCCGGTGGCTACTTCCAGGGCGATGGCGTACAACAGCTGCTAGGGGTGAATGGAACCTGGGCGACCTCCGCTGGCAATTTTGGCTGGGATTTGGCCGCCAGTCGAGACGCTGCATATGGGGTTGATGTAGCGGGCAAACTCCTCTACGACTGGTTACAGGCTAGCAGCGCCTCATCCCAGCCGCGCCAGTTGCGCTTGGCCCTTGAATACCGGGGAGATCATTTTCTCTCTCTGGGCGAGCGTGAGCCACAGAACCAGACTGCTTGGAATGTTTCCTTGGCCTATCAGCAAACTATCTTTGACAATATTCGGGCCTCTTTCAACGGTCAATACCAGATTAATCGCCAGGAAGATGACGCCTATATACTCGGTCTAAGCCTTTCTAGGCCCTTGCGTCAAGGTCTTAACCTCAGTATTGGTTATCACTACAATCG
This sequence comes from Pseudanabaenales cyanobacterium, assembly GCA_022360135.1. Taxonomy (GTDB): domain Bacteria; phylum Cyanobacteriota; class Cyanobacteriia; order Phormidesmidales; family Phormidesmidaceae; genus JAKSDM01. The sequence goes on from JAKSDM010001086.1 coordinate 5,182, forward strand.
CGATGCAACTGGTCAGGCGGATCAGCGGTTTAGCATCGGATTGAATGGCTCCCTTCCTTTTCGTGGCCAAACCTTTAGCAGTCGCACAGACATCAGTAATACAGAAGCGCCTACCCGTAGCCTAAATTGGAGTTATTCCCCCCGTCATGTCCTAGGCAGTCTCAGACCTAGCCTTACGTTAAACCAAGCGCCTGAGCGCTATAGCGCTCAGGCGCGATTGCAGTATCAGGGCTATCGCAGCACCCTAGGACTCAATCACCAATTGACCCTTCCCCGAACCGAAGGCCGCCCAGTCGAAAATCGCTCTGTCTTTACCTGGGGTACGGCGGTTGCCTTTGTGGATGGTGTTTGGGGGTGGTCTCGCCCGCTTGACAATAGTTTCGCCCTAATTGCTCGCCAAGGCGTCGCCAGAGAGCAAATCGTACGTGTCAATCCCAGCACTTTTGGGGATAGAGCCCAGGCGAATGATTCGGGGCCTGCCGTGCTTCCCCTAACTCCTTACGCGCTGGCCAGCCTTACCCTGAATGCGCCCGATTTACCTATAGGACGAGATTTAGGGACGACCCGCCATCAGGTGCTGCCCTCTTATCGCAGTGGCGTCTTAATTCGGACCGGCACAGAAGCAACCGTTTTTTTGCGCGGTGTTTTAGTTGACCGAGCTCAACAGCCAGTCTCCCTTAAACAAGGTCAGGTTAGATCGCTCTCAGATCCCAATTGGCCTACTATTGACTTTTTTACTAACCGAACCGGTCGTTTTGCCTTGTTTGGGTTTAAACCAGGTCGCTATCAGCTGCAAGTCTCTGGCATTGAGGCGGCAACACTAGAGTTTGAGATTTCTGAGCAGCAACAAGGTCAATATAACATTGGTTCCTTACAGCTCCCTGTTCTCCTGGAAAGAAAATGAATATCATCATAACTGCCTATCATAAAGCCCAGCAAAATTCATTTGTTTGCTGCGTTGGATGTTGAATGGGTATCGTCTGGCGGGAAAGATGTGTACTGTTGAGCAGGGTGATATGGCAATCTTAACCAGGTTGTAAGTGCCTACGCATTGATGTTTACAAACAGGATGAATGAATTCAGGAGGTTTCACCAGCTTTTCTCGGTAATTAATTTTTGCCTACCTACTTAACTCGACTTTATCCAAATGTATTGGTTAATAGGAAAGCAGCAAGCACAATAGGTTTGTCAGAACCAACTTGCTGCCAATGGAAATACTCAGTGTGCTAAGCTTATTTGCTCCGTTATTCTCTCATTGTGTCTGGGACTCAGCGATGGTGCTTTTAGTCGGAGCTATTCTAGCACCCGGAAAACGAACCGTTACCG
>JAKSDM010000971.1 GCA_022360135.1 Pseudanabaenales cyanobacterium
ATGAAGTCTCAGATGCTTGGCGGCGCGGCTCCTGACCAGGCTCAACTGCCTGCTTCTGACTCTCCTGCAGCAGCGCCGACTGACAAGGCGGTTGATGCTGAACTAGAGGAATTGAAGTCTCAGTTGGATCAGCTCTAGCAGAGCGTCGGAGTCATCAACAACCCCTTGTGGGGGCAAATTCGCCAAATCTCCCATGTACATTTGTACTGGCTAACTTGGCGATTGCTCAATGGATCCTGCAATTTAGATGTACATCTATAAGTTGGTGACTGTGGATGCCGTGGGTATCTACTCTACGTATTGTTGGGGCCTCTAAAAATCGTTCACCGAACAGTATTGAGTCGATGGTGACTGGGGAGGAAAAGTGAAGGTTTCTCCACAGTTTTGGCGTCGCTCAATTTCGCTAACTCTCCATCTAATTCGTGATGTAGAGTAGCGACAAGATGTTGCCAGGTTTGTCAGTATTTTGGGGGGGGGCAATGCATTACTTGCTTGGACTGAATAAAGCTTGAGTAGTGGGGTTTTTAGTTATCTTTTATACCGTTTTCCATGCTTTCCAGGGCGGTAATCAATTCTGATTTTCTTTGATCATCACACCAGGCAGATTGAATACCATTCTTGATCAGCGCTACAATGTCATCCAAAGAAAAGCCTAGTTTTTCAATCAGCAGAGTATATTCTTTAACCAAGCTGGTATTGAACATTTTGGGATCATCCGTGTTGACGCTTACCAGTAGTCCCTGATCATAAAATTGCCGAATTGGATGCTGGTTAATATTCGCCACAACGCCAGTTCTGACGTTAGAAATAGGACACGCCTCAATCGGGATCTGTTTCTCTCTCAGATGGTCCAATAACGTTGGATCGTCGATTGCTCGTACGCCGTGCCCGATGCGATCGACTTGCAAGTTGCGGATGGCCCCCCAAATGCTCTCGGCCCCAGCGGCTTCTCCAGCATGGGCCGATGTCCTAAAGCCCAATTCTCGCGCCTTCTGATAAACCGCTTCGTAGGGTTCAGGCGGAAACTGATGCTCCGAGCCGCCAATGCCGATGCCGATCACACCCAGATCTTTTACTTGATCAATTTGCTTTAACCAGGTCATCCCCTGTTCAGGCCCAAAATCCCGAATCAGGTCCGCCACTAGATTTACGGTGACTTTATCGGCATGAACCGCTAACCCTTTACGAATTGCTGCGGTTAGCTGCTGAGGCTCCAGTCCCTGTCGGGCAAAATCTCCCGGTGAATAGAAGGCTTCTACATAAACAATATTTTGCGCGGCTAAATCCTCAGCAACTTGACTGGCAATAAAGGTAAAGTCTTCGTATTCTCGCAGGAAGGTATTCTTCCAAAGCCAAGTTTCAATAAAGTGGGGGAAATCTCGATATTGAAACCGCTGCTCAAGTTGAGTCAACGAACCCACCTCAGATACCGCATCATATTTTTCAATCAGCCGCCAGAGAGCAGGTAATGGGATCGCTCCCTCTAAATGAAGATGGAGTTCGACCTTGGGGAGTTGGTGGAGTTTAACTTTCATTTATTCTGGCTCCCAACCGCTCACCCCGCAAATCTCCCCTAACGCCTGCACCAACGCTCCACCCCACAACCCTCCAGTCAGTCCTACTGTTTCTGCATCCAAACCTGCAACGGTCGCCATCTCTGCTGCGGTTTCTGGGTTGCTGTCGGTCGGTGAGGCGGTGGTGAACCGCAACCGCACGTCTGCGGCGGACTCTTCGAAAACGGAGCGTCTCCTTCCGGTTAGCTGCCGATGATAGGCCGAACAATAGCTTAAGGTGGCTGCATTATATTCAACGCTAGGCTCGGTAGCGCTAGCACTCATAGAAGTTGGAGAAAGAGTGACCATGATGCTGGTAATAACGATGACAGGTAGGGGCGATCGCATTTGCTCTCTTTTCCATTAAAGGGGGTAATCTATTGCAAGCAGGTTCTCAATCCATCTTACGCAATGGAGATGTCTGCTTGAGTTTGAAGGCCTGTGAAATATCGGTCGCCAGGAACCGATCAAGGGCTAAATACATCCAGTAGACAGAAGATTGAGAATCACTGCTGTTTTTTTGAAAGCCGACTGTCTGGGCCAGTTCCTCCAGGCTGGGATGAATAATTAAGGTGTGCAGGTCGCAGAGATAGGGAAAGTCCCGCCGCATTTGGGAGAGGGTTTGCTGAGCGTCTTCTAGAAATGTGATTTGGGCCTGATCCCGATAGGGGGTGTCAATCATCCAACTACGGACAAAAATAGAACGGCATTGTAAATCTCCGGGCAGAGCCATCTCAAACGGGTCGATGTCGGACACCGCACTTAGATGTAGCCCCTTACTGGGCGGTCCAAAGAAATTGACCTCAGATTTTCGCTTGGTTGGATAGAGGAGATAGAATCCCACTGGATTGAAATTGTCATCCCGGCGCAGAACTCGCATTCCTTTGACATACTGGCTGGCCCAACCCCGCAGCAATTCAGCGATACGATAAGGGACAGTGTCGGTATTGCGGTTCATCCAGTTGTAGAATGTGGCCAATAGATTCGCCACCGGAATAGCGTCACATCGCGGATCAAAGGCGTCGGGTTGAATCGTTGCGGGTGGATTTGGTTCAGGGGGTTGGCGCAGTTCGGGCAACGGTTCAATTGCGATCGCCAGCGTATTACCGTCAAATGTCTTCTTAATTAAGCCCAAAGCGGCTAGCTTGTCGAGCATCATTCCAGCCGCGCGATCGCTGCCCCGTTCGCTATCGGCGTAGAACAGATCGGCAGCTTCCCGACAGGTACAGCTGACCCAACCCTGAGGCAGTTCTAAACTTTGAATCGGCTGAGCGCAGGGAGCGCTCAATTGCTTTTGTTGTTTGAGCCAGAGATAGGCCCATAGCTTAATAAAACACTCCGCTCGCCGTCGAGTTAAGCCCACCCGCCCCATCAGCAGAGAAATGTACTGGCTTTGATATTGCCGGGGAAACCACTTTTCCAGGTATTCTAGCGTCATTATCTACCACAGATAGAGGTCTGCTTTGACCAGGCAAAGATTCCAGAACTAAGTCCCGTGATAAGTGAAATTTTAGCCATCTAAACCCGAGACAGGGACTCTAGATAGTTCACTTATCTGAGCGCCGCCGATAAAAACTTCGCTCAAGTTCGATTTAATTCTATCTAATACCCTCCCCTGCGCACACTTTAAGTCCATTCGGCAAGCTACCGCTAACTCCTTGAGGGTTCCCAAGCACAATAGGCACAATGCAGTATGGCAAACTCTCAAGTTTTCAAGCAGATTTCGATGAAAGATATAATGGATACCAAAACTCACAGTACGAGTTGGATTGCCCAATCCTGGATTTCTTTCTTCTTCGCTATCACTGCGACAACACTCGGACTGTTTTATATTCCGCTTAATAATTGGGCTAGAGGATATTTGGCGGTGAGTGTGGCATTTACAGTTAGTTCCACCATTGGTGTTTCAAAAACCACCCGGGATCTACACGAGGCTCGCAAACTGACGGCCAAGGTTGAAGAAGCTCGGGTCGAAAGATTGCTGTCGGATCATCATCCGCTGAAATAAACTTGTCGGGGCTTGGGACGTCATACTTCGAAGCATCTGCAGATCAGATGCAGATCAGATTAGGTCGTGAATCAAGTACAGCGACCTGCCATAAAGCGTTAGACTATTGGCCATAATTGCAAAAAACCGCCAATCTTCAAGGTCAACCCATAAATCCTATGAGTGCGACAACCCAAGCGAATCCCTTTTTGACGGGTAATTTTGCCGCCGTAGATGACGAAATTACGGCTGAGAATCTAACTATTATCGGAGAAATACCCGTTGAGCTGAATGGGATGTTTATTCGGAATGGTCCCAATCCTCAGTTTCTCCCCATTGGTCAATATCATTGGTTTGATGGGGATGGAATGGTCCATGGAATTCATCTTCAGAATGCTCAAGCGGTTTATCGCAATCGCTATGTACAGACTCAAGGATTTCTGACAGAACGGGAAGCCCAAAAGGCGATTTGGAGCGGCATGCTAGAACCGCCCCAAACCGATCTGCCTGGAGGGCCCAGTAAAAATACGGCCAATACAGCCTTAATTTGGCATGCAGGCAGATTGTTGGCTGTCTGGGAAGGTGGTCCGCCGCATTCCCTTCAGCTACCTGGGCTGGAAACGCTTGGCTTATACACTTTCGAGGATAGATTGGGCTCAGCCGTCACAGCTCATCCAAAGGTTGATCCTAAAACGGGTGAGATGCTTTTCTTTGGCTATTCATTTGGGCCGCCATATTTGCAGTATGGCATTATCTCTAACCAGGGAACTTTATCGCAAACGGTTCCTATCGAGTTGCCAGTCAGTGTGATGATGCATGACTTCGCCATCACTGAGAATCATACTGTGTTTATGGATCTGCCCCTGACCTTTCGGCCTGAACGAATGGAACAAGGCCAACCTGCACTGGCCTTTGAACGCGATCGCCCCAGTCGCTTTGGAATTTTGCCTCGGTACGGCGACAATAGCGATATCCGCTGGTTTGAAAGTCCTTCCTGTTACATTTTCCATATATTCAACGCCTATGAGGAGGAGGAGGAAGTCGTATTGCTAGCGTGTCGGATGCAGGAGTTTGATCTGGCTAGTGTGGGTGATGATCCTGGAACCCCCTATCTATATGAATGGCGTTTTAACCTTAAATCCGGAGCGACCCGGGAAAGGCAATTGTCTCCGCTTGCTTGTGAATTTCCTCGGATTAACGAGTCCTATGTAGGCCAAAAAATGCGTTACGGCTATGCTGGAAAACTTGCCCCCTCTCCCATGCCGCTTTTTAATGGCTTGGTCAAATTTGATTTTAGCGATGGAACGGTTGATGTTCAGACTCAAGTTCATCAGCTGGGGTCTAACCGATATTGTGGGGAAGCGGTTTTTGCCCCTCGGCTCGGGGCCGCTGAAGAGGATGATGGCTGGTTATTAACCTATGTCCATGATGAGGAGACTAATCAATCAGAATTGTTAATTCTTCAGGCTCAGGATCTAGCCGCTGATCCGGTGGCTCGGGTGTTGATTCCCCAAAGGGTTCCCTATGGGTTTCATGCAATTTGGGTCAATCAGAGTCAAATTGAGTTAACTCGGTAGTTTGTCTGGCGATCGCGCCACTGGATTTTTGCCAATTAATCCTGACGTCGTTTTAACGGGGACTTTGACGGGGCTGACGATTGCTAAAGGATTACCGATGACACGCTATAACTTTTTGCACAGCTCCATAACAATTACAATTTTCCACTGAGACCCTATCGTAAAGGTTGCTTGTTCGTGGATATTCCGCCACAGAATATATCAGATATGATATAAGCAAATGAGCAAAAGCGATAAGCCTTTGGTTTGGATGGATGGTGAGGTCAAAACACCCCCTTTTAGCCAAGCTGCCCGCCTTGAAGCGGGATTCTTGTTGAGGCGACTTCAGCAGGGTGAAAGTCTGGGTATGCCTCATTCAAAACCAATGCCGAGTATAGGAGCAAACTGCCATGAACTTCGGATTAGGGATGTGGAGCAAAATTGGCGGATTATTTATCGAATTGATGACGATGCCATTCTAATTCTGGAAGTGTTTAATAAAAAGTCCCAAGCCACCCCCAAACCTGTGATTGATATTTGCAAGAAGCGATTAAGTAAGTTTGACAGGGATAAACAGGAGTAGTCTCATGGATCAGCAGACTCGTCAAAAACTGGAAGACAAGGGCTGGAAAGTTGGGACGGTTTCAGATTTTTTAGAATTGAGCCCAGAAGAAACAATACTTGTTGAAATCAAACTGGCGCTTAGTCGCGCCCTTAAAGAGCGAAGGCAGGCGCTGATGACGCAAGCGGACCTAGCCGAAAAAATCCATTCCAGCCAACCCCGCATTGCAAACGCAGAAAATGGTGAATCATCGGTTTCGATTGAATTATTAATTCGGGCAATTTTAGCGACGGGCGCGTCGCCTCAAGATATTGGTCAAGTTATTGCAAGTGTAGGATAAACACACTCAACTTTGCGGAAACCTGCTTGGGAGCATATGATGCACTCACCCTGCCGACCCCTTTGTGATGTCCCAGCCCAGGTGCGCTGACAACGAGCAAACTGTCTCGTCGATCTGGTCGGTTGGGATATTAGCTCTTTTCGCTGCCTGCTCGATGTGATCGCGAGAAAGGGGCTTGGCAGGATCGAGATATGGTGCTATTCCGTTAAGGTCCCTCGTGAATACAATCTGGCCGAATTTTGAATTCTGGCCGCCAAAAACCAGAGCGGCACTCCAATCAACGCGAGCACGTTCTTTGAGCAAGGTGTGGGTGGTCTCGTCCGGCTACTTCTTCGCCAGGACCTGAAGCGCGACGCGGCGGATGGAGGAGTGCTTATCCTAGACAGCGCGTTCTTTGAGCAGGGAGCGAGTGGTCTCGTCTGGCCACTTCTCCGCCAGGGCCTGAAGCGCGGCGCGGCGG
>JAKSDM010000867.1 GCA_022360135.1 Pseudanabaenales cyanobacterium
GGGGCCATCCAGGCCCGCAACCCCTCATTCAACAAAATGTTCTTCGTATAGAACGTCTCAAACTCGGGGTCCTCCGCCGCTCGGGTCTCTTGGCTGACGAAGTCATAGGCCCGCAGGTTCAAAGCTAACCCGACAATGCCCACTGAGGCCATCCATAAACCGGTGACCGGCACAAACAACATGAAAAAGTGCAGCCAGCGCTTGTTGGAAAAGGCAATCCCGAAAATCTGCGACCAAAATCGATTGGCCGTCACCATTGAGTAGGTCTCCTCCGACTGGGTCGGATTGAACGCCCGGAAGGTGTTGGCCTTGTCGCCATCCTGGAACAAGGTGTTCTCCACCGTCGCCCCATGAATCGCACACAACAACGCCCCTCCTAAGACACCGGCCACACCCATCATGTGAAACGGATTCAAGGTCCAGTTGTGGAATCCTTGCAGAAACAAAATAAACCGGAAAATCGCCGCCACTCCAAAACTGGGGGCGAAAAACCAACTCGATTGCCCCAAGGGGTACATCAAAAAGACCGATACAAACACCGCAATCGGGGCCGAAAAGGCGATGGCGTTGTAAGGCCGCAGCCCCACTAACCGAGCAATCTCAAACTGGCGCAGCATAAAGCCAATCAGGCCGAAGGCCCCATGCAGGGCCGTGAAGGTCCACAAACCGCCAATTTGACACCAACGGACGAAATCTCCTTGGGCCTCAGGTCCCCACAAAAACAGCAGGGAGTGGCCCATGCTGTCAGCCGGACTGGAGACGGCCACCGTCAAAAAGTTGCAACCTTCTAAATAAGAACTGGCTAACCCGTGGGTATACCAGGAAGTCACAAAGGTGGTCCCAGTCAACCATCCCCCCAGCGCTAAGTAGGCGCAGGGAAATAAGAGCAGACCAGACCAACCGACAAAGACGAATCTGTCGCGCTTAAGCCAGTCGTCGAGGACGTCAAACCATCCTCGGTCGGCTGGGGCGCGCCCCATTGCTATGGTCATTTCAAATCCTCATTTTTATATAGCATCATGATTCGCTAACCCAGACATTACTAGTCTCTTGCAACAAACTCAAGAGTAAATGGGTCACAAGTTTAGGGAAGGGAGTTAACTAACCTCCTCCAACCCGGAAAAGCCACAGATACATAAAGTAACCTTCCCAAGGCTGTCCCTTTAACCTAAGTGGGGCAGTGGATAAACACTGCCAAGAAGGATTCAAGATTTCTAATATGATAGAGATATATTCAAAATTTTACAATCTGACATGTAAACTCTAAGCGTACCTTTCAGTTTATCCATGACGTTTACCCATGACTCCCTCTACTCAATCCGCAGATAATCTTATTCTCCGACGAGAGGTTCTGGGCGCTCGTCGTGTCAGTAACTATTGGTGGGCTATAGTAATTTCTTTGGGCGCAAGCGGTTTCCTGCTATCAGGGATTTCCAGCTATTTGAAAGTAAATCTACTCCCCTTTGCCGACCCCACCCAACTGCTGTTCATTCCTCAAGGAATTGTGATGGGTTTTTATGGCTGTTTAGGGTTGCTGATAGCTCTCTATCTTTGGTTAATCATCCTATGGGATGTGGGGGGAGGATATAACGAATTCAATAAGCAGACGGATAGGGTGAATATCTTCCGCTGGGGCTTTCCCGGTAAGAATCGCCGGATTGAAATCTGCCATGGTCTGGAAGACGTCCAGGCAGTTAGGATTGATATCAGGGAAGGATTTAACCCCCGACGAATCCTTTACTTGCGAGTCAAGGGACGTGGGGAAATACCGCTGACCCGAGTCGGGCAACCGCTACCGCTAGCTGAATTAGAAAATCAAGGGGCTGAGTTAGCTCGTTTCTTGCAGGTTCCGCTTGAGGGACTCTAAGCTTAACAAACTGTCCTATGAGATAATAGGCAATTCTGTTTGAATGGGGGCTTTGAAGAATGCGATTGAATATCCGACGCTGGCTTATTCTGACGTTGATGATCGGCGCTCTAGTGTTTAGTGGCTGCACCGCTTCAGACCCAGCCTCCTCCGAACCTTCAAAGTCAGGTTCTGCCGAAACCGCTTCGCCTGCGTCTTCTCTAGAGGCGGCTGGGCAAACTGGCGCTGCTGATTTTGATTTACCGATTCTAGCTGGGGAAGCCACGGTTGAACTGTTGATTAACGGCTCTCCTGTTGTGATTCAGGTTGATGGCGAAAATGCGCCGATCACGGCTGGAAATTTTGTCGACCTAGTACAGCGCAATGTTTACGATGGGTTGATTTTTCATCGGGTGATCCGGCAACCTGAGCCATTTGTCGTCCAGGGCGGCGATCCCCAAGGTAAGGACCCTAGTGTTCCGGCTGAACGGCTAGGCACAGGCGGCTTCATCGACCCTGAAACCGGAAATCAACGTTACATCCCGCTGGAAATTAAGCCAGCAGGAGCAGATTCTCCCATTTACAGTCAGACCTTTGAAATGGCTAGACTGGCTGAATCGCCTCTCCTAACCCATACTCGAGGAGCTGTCGCCATGGCCCGATCGCAGTTCCCCGATTCAGCTTCATCCCAATTTTATTTCGCCCTAGCGGACCTACCTTTCCTGGATGGCAGCTACGCTGTCTTCGGCTACGTCACAGCCGGTATGGAGGTCGTAGACCAGATCCAGCAAGGGGATGTGATTACCTTAGCCACCGTGACGGCAGGGTTGGATAACTTGAAAACCGCTAGCTCGACAGGCGCTGAGTAGTGGCTTGGGCGACATTGTGGTTACGGGAATTGGTCTGGTTTCGGCTCTGGGAGCAGATACCGACTCAAATTGGACGAATCTATTAGCAGGACAGTCTGCGATCGCCCTACGTCAACCCTTTTTTGAGCTGGACGCGCGTCCCTTAGGAATGCTGGGCAAGCAACCCGCTGAGCTTTCGAAGTTGACCCAGAAAGTGGTTAACCAGGCATTGGCGGATGCTGGCTTGAGTCCTCCTTTACGGGATTGTGGGGTGGTGATTGGTTCCAGCCGGAGTCGCCAAGCAATCTGGGAGAGCCTGACTCAAACCCTTAAAGACAAGGGGAGTCTACCGCCTCATACCTGGTTAGAGACGCTACCCCAC
>JAKSDM010000606.1 GCA_022360135.1 Pseudanabaenales cyanobacterium
ATTGACAATGCCTTAAACAATCCCTCCGTCCTGGACTCCCTCAGTCAATACGGCTATACCCGCGATCGCATCCAATACGGCAAAACCCTCTACGAAAACGCCCTCACTGCTCAACGGTGGCAAAAAACAGTCCACAGTGACCAAATCCGCGCCACTGCCACCCTCAACCAAGCCTGGGAAATTTCACAGAGAAGCTATCGGCAACTGGTGAAAGCAGCTCGGATAACTTTTAAGTATGATCTCAGTGTTATTACCCGTCTCAACCTCAATAGCAGAGGCAAACGCAGCCTCGCCATCCAGCTGCTCCAAGCGCAGCAGTTTTACACCAACCTGCTTAACTCCCCTGAGCTGATTGAGGCCCTGAAACCATACGGCGTCACCTCCGCCAAACTGGAAGTCGCCCAAACAGAAATGGAAGCTGTTCAAGCAGCTAATCTGGCTCAAGCAAAAGAAAAAGGCGAGGCCCAAGCCGCCGCCAAAGCTCTAGACGCCGCGATTGACATCTTACGCGTCTGGCTCAGTGATTTCATCGACATTGCCCGAATTGCCCTAAGGCAAAACCCCCAATTACTGGAAACAACGGTATTCGCCACCCTACCTGATCAGTTAATGTCAAGCAGTTTGCAGGTTGAGGCAGTCGGTTGAGTGTGATGAAATGGGTCGTTTTTGGTAACTCGTAAAAATCAGCGCTTCGTTCGCTACATTTGGTTGGCAATTATCGAGATACAAGAGAAATTGTGGGTTGCTATATCGGGGATCGAAATCCTATGCCTCCCTCAGAACTGTTCAAATAGCGCCATTTCCAATATGGGATTAATGTCAACTCGATTAGATCGGCGAGATCTGATTGTGGCTCCAATTCCCGAAAATGCCCATGTGTTCGCCACCTCCGCCATTTCGTAGGGACTACTGGGTTTCAGGGCTCAAAATGATAGTTTTTACAGTACCTGGAATTGTCTGTCCATCAAACTTCGAGCTATTTATGCAGATGGGCGCGGGCGATTGCTACAGTGGTCAACCTAACGGCCTCTAGGGGGAAGATAGCGTCTCGCTGCTTAGGATGAACCCGGATGACGAAAATGGCCTTGCGATCGCAGGGCGACGTAATATATTTTTCTTCTTTGATAGGATACCAGTCCAGAGGAAAGCAAAACCGATTGTAGAGGCTGAAAAAAATGTCGTGGGTGTGCAAAAGACTGGCGGCCAACTGAACTTGCAGCTGCTCCCCTGGTCTCAATGCGCCGTAGTGGAATTGTGTTTCCGGATTAGGCGCTGGCAGAAATGTGTTCTGCACAAACTTGGCAGGCAGCCATCTACGATAGCGCAATAGCGGATAGACATACCCATTCAGGCAAATGTGAATCAGTCCTTGGCGGTGAATCAAATCACAGTAGAATCGATTGGCGTCTGGAGGGGCAGAAATGGTTTGAGCGGCAAGCGCCTCTACGCCATCCGCCCAAATCGTCGGCAGCGTCACAGGGTCGGTCCAGTGGTAATGGCGCAACCCAACGAAATAACGTCCCGCTGGCAGTGACACCGTTTCCGACTCGTGCTCTCCAGAGATCGTAAGCGAGCTAATGTGGGCGTGAGTTTTGGAGTCTTTCAGGGTATAAAACACCGCTGTCCAATTAGGCGCAGACTGGCTGATGGTCGCAACATGAATAGTCAGGCATTCCGCCACATTGAATGGTCCAGCCAGACCGATCAGCGAGTGCAGGTTCCAACGGGCGCGGCTCATGATCCACAAGAGCTTAATAGGCTTGGCGAAAAAGTCGGCGGAAAACACTTGCCAGTGGGGTTTGTTCATCAGCTTGTAGTAGCGCCTCAAGCTATGCAACACCCACCGCAAAGCCCTTGAAAACAAAAATGAGAGCGTACCTAACGGGACTTCCCACAGAGCATCTAGCTCTAAAGCGGATTGATTAGCCTGACTATTCATATAGCGGTTTTCATTTGCATTGACGGCACCCTGCCCCCTATACCTTATACCCTGCCTTCACTGAAACATATTCAACCCCAGCGAGAATCCCTATAGTGCAGTTTCTGCCTAGATTCAGCCGGGATTACTGTCCTGGCGGTACGACTGAATAACTCAGACATGGCCCAACTGCCGCAACAATTCGCTTGTCACTTCGGCGGGCGACTCTAGCGGTAAATTGTGTCCCCCTACAATGGTGACGACGGCAGCCTGGGGCAAGTGTTGACGCTGGAAGGCGAGGTCTTCTGGGCGGTTTAAATCACTCTGCCGCCCAAAAATCAAGGTTGTGGATGTCTGAATGTGCTGGAGCAACTGAGCATAGAGATCGCGGGTAAACGTCCCTCCTCCCAGGCCGAATCGGGTCAGCAAGCGCGGGTCCCAGCGCCATCGCAAGCCGCCATTGACCGGCTCGACAATTCGGGCTGCTAGCTTCTTAGCCCGGGCTGGAGTCAGGGCTGGAACTAATTTTTGGAAACGGTCTACGGCCTCGGCCAAGGTTGCATAGATGGAATGGGTGGGCGGTGAGGAGAGGTAGTTGAGATGGGTGGTCAGTTGGTCGGCGGTGGATTGGGTCTCGTCTCCTGGCACGATATGTTCTACCAGAGTGAGGGATTGGATTTGTTCCGGCCGCGCACTGGCGAGAGAGGCGGCGATCATCGCCCCCATGGAATGCCCCACGACAGGAAAAGTTTCCAGGCCCAGGTGCTGTACCAGGGCGTCGACATCCCCAAGGTGGTCAAGCACCTGATAGTTGCCGCCTGGCCCCACGTGGGCGGACTTGCCGTGCCCCCGCAGATCCGGCGCAATCACGCGATATCCGTGCCGCACTAGGGCGGGGGCGATCGCGTCCCAAATCGCGCCTTGATCCAACACCCCGTGTAGACATAGAATCGACCTTCCCGTCTCCGGTCCCCAGGTACATACACACAAGTCTAATCCGCGCACCGTTATCCAATGTTCTTGCATGGTCGCAAGGGGAGCAGTGGTGGGTAGGGTGAGGGTGATCGCTGCTGGCGGCGACTGCCCCGGTAACTGATAACGCATCTGCTGAGCCAAGGTGCGATTCAATGGGGGCGTCTCCGCAGGCAACGTTACCGACTTCCAGGCATCCGCCAAGGTCGGATCGATCGCGCGGCGACGGTGGAAGTTAGGGTCATCAATCAGCATTGAATAGGTCTTTACCCCATCGGTCATGCGTCGTTGTTGCTGGGTGTAAGGATTGAGCACTAATGGATGAAAAGAGATCCCCAGAAAATCACATAGCTGACCCATTGCCTTTTCTATGTCAGTGACCAGATCTTCATATCGAAGGAAGTAGTGGCGACTCGGATCGACTTCCGCCAGAAAGTTCAAAATGTTTTGGTTGTTGACCGTCCACACCTGATGCGCAAGCAGATAAGGATCTTGGGCTGGAAAGTCAAAGATCTTGTCCATCCGGTTACGGACAAAGGAATCAATGACTGCATAGGGATGGCGCGCCAGGTGAATATATTTAGCAGCTTCAAATACCTGCTCTGCCCGACGCAGAGTGGACAGGCTAAAGCCGTAGGTGGGGGACTTGTCCACCAAGCAGCGATCGGCCGCTAAAGTTTGCAGCTTGTGGTACATCTCTGGAATCGTCATTCCCTGCTCCGTCCATTCGCTGAGCAAGGCTTGGCTGGCGTTCGCATCCAGCCCCTTCAACTCCATTACTGCTCGCTGCAATCCTTCATTCAGGTAACTATTGGCTAATGCGGTCTGGCGTTCCGCCAGCGTCTCAAATGGCAGCAAGTGAAGTTCTGGCGGACAGAACAGCGCCGGATGACCTGCTAGCATTACCCGTAACAAGGTTGAGCCCGAACGGGGACTACTGAGCAAAAAGATAGCCGGAGCATTCTTTCGCTCTACGGCCGAAAAGGTGCGATCGCGTCCCAACATCGGCGCTGCAAACTCTACTAGCGAGGGCTGGAGGCTGGGTTGCGGGGTCAGCGTTGCTGGCCCCGTCGCCCCTGATGCAGTCCGCTCCAATTCCTGCGCCAGGTAATGGCTCAGCGCCTCCACAGTAGGATGTTCAAACACTTCACGGGGATACAGTATTAACCCCAGATCCCGCTTGCAAACTCCCAACAGCTCCATTGCCATAAGGGAATCTAGCCCGATATCCACAAAGCTCCGGGTAGTGGAAATTGTGTTTGACTGCCCCAGTATCCGGGCGATTTCGACTTGGAGATAGGATTGGAGACGGCTGGCGCGATCGGGCGCACTGAGCCCCGATAAGGTCTCCAGAATGTTGGCTTTTGAATCGCGCATCCCAGTCCCCGCAACACATTTGAAAAAAGCAGGCAAGGAATCCATAGGCAACTGCGGCAGCAGCGTCAACCAATTCACCTGAAGAATCCCGACTTGAGGCGGCAGCGCCTGATCCTGACTCAAGACTTGCTCAAACAGCTGAATCCCTTGCTCTGGGGAAAAA
>JAKSDM010000580.1 GCA_022360135.1 Pseudanabaenales cyanobacterium
CAGTCTTAATCTCGCAATGAATGTTAAAAATAATCTTTCTGAAACCTGTAATACAGTATCGATCTTTAAAAAGTGTCAATAGGCTGTTTGAATGGCAATAGGTTGTTATTCAACAGATGCTTTGCCGCAAGATTAACTTGTAGCAACCCGTAGTCTCAAAAAGTATTGTAATGGACTAAGTATAGAAGCCTAGGTATAGAAATCTTGGCTTTTATTCATTGGTTGTAGGGCTTACACTTAAGCCGAAATGTTCTGGCTAGGCAAGAATACAGGAGTCAGAATTCAAAATACAGGAGTCAGAGAGATGTACGCATTGACTCCGCCCCACACCCTACATTGGCGAGAAGTGTTCCATCCCAGTGAAAATTGCTATAATTTCTCCCCATTTCCCCCTCTCCCCCTCTCCCCCTACTTACTCCCGGTAGAAATTCTTACTTTGCCAGTAATTTATGTTGCAGTTTTGGGAAATTTATGGATCATTGAGGGGTATATATTTGTATGCCTGTAGTTCTTTAAACAGACTGATGGCAGTATCGTGAGGGAAGACGTAATTCTATGACTGAATCACAACGCCCGCCTGCATCTCCTAAGGCGCCGCCACCGCCGCCTCGACGTCCGGCGACGGCCCCGCCGCCTATCGCCAAGCAGGCGACAGGGCCCTTGGGTCATCGGGCGGCGCCACCGCCGCCTACCAATGCTTCGGGGATTAAGGTGGGTAGTGGATTGACACTAGAGAAACTGATTCGAGAGGCGTTTGACAAAGGCTTTTCGGATGTGCATTTAGGCGTGGGTGAACCGCCTCGTTTTCGGAACCGAGGGGAAATTGAAAAGACTGAATATCCGGTAACTGAGGAAGCCGTCTTCTATAGCTGGGTGTCAGAAATCCTGAAGCCAGATGAAGTACAGCAATTTAAGCAAACTCTGGACTTTGACGGAGCAGCCCAATACGACTTTGCTCGGGTTCGGATCAATATCTTCGACAGCTTGAGAGGTCCCGCAATGGTGCTGCGGTTAATTCCCGTGAAAATCCTCACCATCGACCAATTGGGTTTGCCGATGGTTCTTAGGGATATCTGTCATTATCACAAAGGTCTGGTTTTGGTGACTGGACCAACGGGTTCAGGTAAATCCACTACCCTGGCGGCGATGATTGACTATATCAATGATGAGATGCCAAGGAATATCATCACCATTGAAGATCCGATTGAATTTGTTCACCAGAGTCGTCGAGCCCTGATTAAGCAGCGCGAGGTCGGGTTACATACCCTAAAATTTGGAGCTGCTTTGAGAGCGTCTCTACGGGAAGACCCAGATATTATTCTAGTGGGTGAGATGCGCGACCAGGAAACCGTTAACACTGCGCTTAAGGCGGCTCAAACGGGTCATCTAGTGTTAGGAACCCTACATACGAATAGCGCGGTTAAAACGGTGGAGCGGATCCTCAACCTCTACGAACCAGAACAACAAGCGCCAGTGCGGGTAGCGATCGCTGAATCACTTGTGGCTGTTGTGGCGCAAGGACTCTGTCGGACCACGGATGGTAAACGGGCCGCCTTCCATGACATCATGATTAATACAGACGCCATCCGAGATTACATATTGCGAGGCAAACTGGACGAAGTAGAAGCGCTTATCCCGAAATGCACCTTTGATGGGATGTGTACGATGAATCAATCTCTCTATGCTTTGTACGAGGCAGGGCGAATCACCGAAGAGACTGCTCTGGAAATGTCGCCTAAGCAAAATGAGATGGCTCAAATGTTGAGGGGTCGAATTTAAGGGGTCGAATTTAAGTCGTGAATCACGCAACCGTGAATCACCCTAAGTCAACCCCTCCCCAGATCTTTAAGGGAATTGCCTTGTTTACACCGGGGGGGGATTTAGCTTATTGCATAGATATCCATAAGCAAGCTCGTTGGCACCTTCATTTGTGCGCTGCGCTTCAGGAGAACCTAGGCTTGTTAGAGCCTCCGCATTTCCTGGTTCCTTGTTACACCGCTACGATTGACCGATGGGTCGATCCTCAGAGTCAGCAAGTGCGCACTTCGGCTGAAGTATATCCCTTGGTGTTGCGTCATCAGGCTCTGTTAAACGCCATTTTTGAACTGGGGGATTTGGTTTGGCAGCCTATTTCGCAGTACCTGGAGTCCTGTAGTCCCATGGTGCTAGCCAGTTATCGAGAACAATTTTCCCAGCTTTGGGAGAATCATGATCTAGTGATTCAAGTGAAGAAGGCTGAGCCGCAACTTCAGTCCTTTTCGGTAGGCCAGTCTTATCTATCTTGGGCTCCCACAGCGCCTTCTCCAGATACCTCAGGGTATGTGTTGCGCTTATTTGTTTCAGGCCACAGCGCCGCTACAGAACGAATCCTGCAGAATTTGCATCAGATACTAGAGCAGTTTTTACATCAGCCCTATACGCTGAAGGTGATTGACGTATACAAGCATCCAGATCAAGCCGAGATCAGTCAAATATCCGCAACCCCTACTTTGGTGAAGGTTTGGCCCAAACCCGTCCGACGAATTGTAGGCGATTTAGATGATGCCAGCATGATTCTGCGAGTGTTGGTTGATGTGGCAATCTGATATCATCTTTCGCCACTGCTTGACTCTCTGATGAAGCCAAGCAGGAAGCCAGACATCATACTGAGGATAGATCGGTAAGCGGGGGGTTAACACCCACTTAGCTTGACCTAGGATTTCAGCTAACCAACTGGCCTGGGGATGAGGATAATCGGGATTCACTTCGTCCCGAGGTCCAATTCCCCCTAAATCTCTTACACCCGCTTCTAGACAATCGATTAGTCGACTAGAATGACTGACTAAGTTGGGGGGGATTTGTAGCGTAATCTCTGGCGGCAGTTTCTCTCGGGCAAGCTTGACCACATTCACCAGTGTTTCGGGATTGAAGGAAGTCCCTACGATAATTTGGGTTTGTCCTGGACGATGAGGTTGTAGAATAACTTCCTGAATATGTCCTGCTTGGTTATGGAGTTGAGCGATCGCATCCAGGGTATCCGCCCAATCTGCGGGCGTCTCTCCAATACCCAACAGCAGTCCAGTCGTAAAGGGGATTTTGAGTTCTCCAGCCCAAGCAAGCTGCTGTAATCTGACCGCTGGAATTTTACTAGGAGCATGACGATGGACGGTTTTCAGCAGATCGGGCGTGATTTGTTCTAGCATCAGGCCCATCGATACGTTCACTTGCTTCAGCTGCGCCATTTCTGAGAAACTCAGAGGTCCGGCATTGGTGTGGGGCAAAAAACCCAGTTCTAAGGCCAGCGCGCAAAGGTCATAGATGCGGCGGAACCAGGCATGACGACGAGGGCTTTGGGGATGCACTTCACCACTAAGCAGCAGAATTTCGATGATTCCTTGGGATTTGAGCGACTCCAGTCGGGTGCGGGCCTGGGCTAACGTCATCCATGGACTCTGCCCGGGATCAGCTCGAAAGTTGCAATAGGTGCAGCGATTAAAGCATTCGTAGGTCGGTATCAGTGTATAGGCGGGACTATAGGTAATAGTTCGAGAAGAGTTAGATGGGATTAGTTGAGGCAGATGAGACATAGAGAATCAGGAAAGGGCTTTGAAGCGTAGGCGTAGTCAGGGGCGATCGCCCTCAAAAAAGACTTTGTAGGCCAACCAAACTATCGCCAACAAAATCAAAATACTCGCGAACCCAGCAGCAATCCTGATGGCGACTGCTGCGACAACCACCAGAACTAAAAATTTACCCACTTTGAACAGCGGTCTATACCATGATCTGACAGCGCCTTTACTTTTCGTATGCTTTACAGTCTTAAGAGGCGGTTCATTGACCTCAACCTCCAACTCTCTGAGCCTGATTGAGAGTTCCCGTTCCTTCAGTTCTTGCTCTCGGCGTTGAAGCTCTTCTTCTTGGGTGCGATCGGGGTCCATAGCGCTTGATAAAGTAACGGTTTAGATCCTAACCTCTCTAACTTGGAGGCCGTAGAAATGTTGAATAAATGAAATGTTGAATAAATGTTGAGCAGATTGGGATATTGACCATTCATGAGAAAACTCTATTTCTTAGTGCCTGGAACGGATGGTAAGTTCGCCTGTGGCGGCCTTTGGGCGGAGTTAAACACCTGTCATCTGGCAAAGCAGGTCTGCCCTGCCGAGGTGGTGACCTATTGTCAGCGAGAGCAGGACACTCTGTTCTTAGATGACCTGCTGCAGGAAGAGAATTTAGACGATGTTATTTTCATCATTAGTTGGGGATTTCATGTTCCAAAACTGGCCGCCAGACTGAAGCGTCATCATGTGGTTTACCACGCCCATAGCGCCGGTTATCGGTTCAAACTCCCTGCCAGTATGCCGATCATTACAGTTAGCCGACATACGATGGGCTACTGGGGCCAAAAATCTCCTAATTCACTGATCTATTATTTACCTAATCACATCTCGAATGACTTTCAAAACCTAAATCTAGAACGAGACATCGATATTTTAGTCCAGACCCGGAAGTCTTCAGAATATTTGTTGAAAGAATTGATTCCAACTTTACAGAATCACTGCAAGGTTGTGGTGCTTGATTCCCACGTAGAAGATCTGATCAAACTATTCAATCGAGCCAAAATTTATCTCTATGATTCTGCCGAATACTGGGAAATGAAAGGTGTAAGCGAGGGATTTGGACTGCCCCCTATGGAGTCGCTAGCTTGCGGTTGTCAGGTTTTCTCTAGTGTGAATGACGCTTTGGCAGATTATTTAGATCCGGGATTTAATTGCCATAAAATTGCTGGTTACTCAAAAGAATACGATGTTCAACGTATCCTTAAGATGCTTAATTCTCCACCTCAAACTATACTTCCTGATGATTTTTTTGAAATTTATAGAACTGAAAGCATTACGAAACGATTGAAGATAATTTTAGACCAGTTGAATGAGTTCTTTGATCACACAAAATATTATCACTCTAATATTAAAGGTTCGACAAAGCTTCGTCTTTCAAAATTAATCTTCCAAAGATTTTTTAGCAAGTTAGTTAAAAAATCAAAGAATCGTATCCGAGGAGCTTTGAGAAGTTTGGGACTTCGCTAGGTATCTGAGTATGAGGCGAATCATCGCCTCATAAAAAAGTTTGACAACGTCAGTTTAGGAAGCTCCAGCTTCCTATCAGAAAAGAATTTTCACCAAACTGAAAACTATGTATTGGCTTTAGACACGAAAACATTGACCTGTGACTTTTGGGTTTGGGTGAGTTTAGATTGTTTCAAATGTTTCTTTAGCATACCTAACACTTTGTCTTCCCTAATCGGTTTAGACAAAAAGTCGGAGGAGCCCACTAATTTCGCTCGGAGTCGATCTACGATACCATCGCTACTGGTGAGAATTACGATAGGTATGTCTTCGAAGATAGAAATCCGGCGGATTTGGGCGCAGATTTCATAGCCATTGGCGATGGGCATTACCAAATCGAGAAAAACTAACTCTGGCTTATGTTCCAACAAAGTTGGCAGGGCCTGCAAGGGATCCAAAATGGTGATGAACTGATACCCAGCTCGGGTGAGGATCTGCCCCATTGCCAGGTTATATAGAGGGCTGTCATCAATGTAGGCGATCAGTGGGCCTGAAGGTTTGACTTCACTGGCTTTTGGGGTTGAGGCGATCGAGGTTGCAGGTCTCGGTAACGGGGTGGGGAAAATGACGGTAACAGGCCCATGATCATCATCCGTCTCAAAATCTAAGTCAGGTAAATCTACTAAATCAATCAATCCCCTGAAAATAAAGGGCATGAGGAATTGCAGAAGGAGTAATGGACTTTGGCCAAATTTAACCGCCAAGTCTCTTAGGGTGCGATCGCCATTCATGGCCCGCATCAATCTCTGAAAACCTCGGGAAATCCGTTCGGGAATCTGCCTTTCTAGTTGCTCTGCGGCCTTGACGACAGGCGCTAGGTTGGGAGAACGGCTGGTCAAACCCGCCGCTTGCCAGGATTGCCAATGCTGCTGGGTTGGTTGCCAAAGATATTTGATATTGGTTGGCAGCAACTGGGAGTGCAGAAAATTCTGGTTGTTAGTTGAGGTTATGGTGTAGCTTAGTTTTTTTGAGGTGGAAGTCCGGCCGATTGCTTCTTGCTGGATGATATCGAACAACACCTCAACAATGCTGCCTTCAATGACTTTCAATGCCTGTTCGCGTGGGATTCTCTGCTGCTTCACTAAATTTGCTAAAGCCTGGTAATCCAAACTGCCTGAGTTACCTGAAGGGTAAATATCACCCAGATCGAGTTGAGGACAATGCTGTGATAGTTGTCTGCGCCAGCGCCGCACGGGATGTTCTCCCCCTCTGTCTCTAACAATGCGGCCCATGAAGAAGTAAAGACACCAC
>JAKSDM010000477.1 GCA_022360135.1 Pseudanabaenales cyanobacterium
TAGATTTGGCTTCAGTAGGCATAGGATTTACCTTCGGGACTAATTCCCTAACTCCATTTGAACCGTAGCCATCCGCCCGCCTTCGAGCACTGAATAGGTACATCTATTCTATAGCTGCCATCATAACGGCAGCAAAGATGAAACCCACTGCATATGAGTAGGCGCCATCATCGCCCAAAAACTTGCCAAGGACTGTAAACTTAATCGAGGCAATTTTGGCCCTAAATAGGTACAATTCGTCAACATATTTACTTCGGTAACTCGCAAGGCGATTTTGTCGGCGTCTGGCGCGAAACGGATAGTCTCACTACCCTCCGGATTAAAGACCAATCGACTAATCCTCACCGAGAAAGCCACTCAAGTCGAACTCCAAAGCGCCAAAGAAAAGGCTGAAAGCTCAAAGGTGACCTCCACCTGCCAACGTGCGCGAAACCATTTCCGAAGATTACCATTGGCGGATGCTACCGAAAGACTTTCCGAAATGGAAAACGGTCTATCATTACTTCAGAGCTTGGCGACTGGATGGGACCTGGGAGAAGATTCACATCGATTTGTGGCATGGGAGTGAGGACCCAAGGGCATGAGGTGGCGCCCAGCGCTGCTATAGTGTTTCTCAGTTGTCTTGAGTACAGTAACAACAGTTGGTAAACCACCCAATCCAAAATCCAAATTCCAAAATTGTTATCCCTATGAAACGTGTCATGTTTGTGTGCAAAAAGAACTCTGCTCGGTCTCAGATGGCGGAAGGATTTGCTCGGACTTTGGCAGCCGGAAAGATTGAGGTGACCAGTTCTGGCTTAGAGGCGAGTCAAGTGCGGCCAGAAGCGATCGCAGCCATGCGAGAGATTGGAATTGACATTAGCGACCAGACCTCTAAACCGCTTAGTGACTTCAAGGCTGAAGATTTTGACGCCGTGATTTCCCTCTGTGGCTGCGGCGTCAATCTGCCCCCAGAGTGGGTCTCACGAGGTGTGTTTGAAGACTGGCAACTTGAGGATCCAGCAGAGAAGCCCGAAATCTTTCCCGAGGTCCGTGACGAAATCCAGCAACGGGTGACCCAGCTGATTGATTTGCTGATCCACAAACCGGTGTCCCCTTGATGCCGGTCTCAAGGGGACACCGCAGTCTTAAAGTGAACGCTTCTGATTCACCCAAAGCTGCACAGAAGCCCTTTTCCATTGATGTTGTGTATAAGCAATCAGCTTTTCAGGGACTTCATCGCCATTCAGCACAAGACGATTGAGCATTAGCGCCAGATCGGCGTCGGCAATGCACCACTCACCGAATAGGTTAAGGGCGTTATCTTCTAGCAGACTGTCTACTGCCGCAAATAACTTATCCGCCAAGGCTTGCGCTGATTCAGAAAGCGATTTGTTCGTGGGCTTGAAAAAAATCACTTCGGTCGAGCGCTCTTTGCGAAGTGACATGAAGTCACTACGAAGCCACGCCTGAATTTGCCTTGCCCGAGCTCTTCCGTGAATATCGCTTGGATAGACCTGAGCGTACTGACCGGGAGATAACAATTCCTCCAAATACTCTGAGATTGCAGACGATTCCGATAATTGGAAGTCACCGTGGGTAAGCGTCGGGACTCTGCACGTTAACGATAGATTTGAATAGTCAGCTTGCTGATTCTCTTTCGCTTCTAAGTTGACCGTCTGAATCTCGAAGGGGACGCCTTTTTCGATCAGTGTGACAAACACTGACATGGCGTATGGACTGATAAATTGCGAGTCGACGTAAAGTTTGAAGTCATGCTCAGGCATTGAGCGTCCCCTCTGTAGACGGCTTTGTCGCCATATTATGCAATGTGAATCATATCAATAGCAGCAATATGGTGAAGCCTGTAGCCCCGCCAAGAAACGAAAAGAAGCAATTTTCCTTTTCATCAGGCAGTTCTCGATTGAGCACATTGAGAATGATGCTGCCCGCGAGAAATGACCAGACAATAGAAATGGCGGCTTCATCAAAGAGGGCGGCCTGACCAGCGATCGCACCCGCAATAATCGCTGCAACTAGTAACCAGCGCCCTTGTTTGTCATACAAGGTTTGATAGTGCTCGCGCAGATTCTCGTCAATGACGAAAAGATGTAAGGCGATGGCGACAAAGAAAAGGAGGCAAGCAAGCAAATCATGATGACGACTCATGTCTTGCAATAAATAGCCCAAAATGGCGTTAAGCAGAGCGAATGTAATGATATGAAGCCAGAAAATGGTTGCACTGCTATCTTGAATTTGCCCTTGAGCCTGTCTCACCGATCTCGATCTCAGCGCCAATAAGTCTAATCCATAGAACAGCAATAGACCCATCAGCGCCAAGATGTAAACATGGTTTTCTAAATATTGAACTAGGGGAATTTCAGCATGCTGCAGTTCTTCTTGGGCATGACTTAATTCTGGCAAGATATCTATAAACACGTACCCCAAAGAGACGCCGCCAGCAAATGATATCCATCGAAATCGCGGGATAATAGAAAAAATAGGCAACTGGGTGGCGAAGCTATGA
>JAKSDM010000032.1 GCA_022360135.1 Pseudanabaenales cyanobacterium
CCTAATCGCTCCAATATCATTGATTGTGGCGCTTTTCCGCCTACCCAACAATGTTACGAAATAATTCGCCAGCAGCATTAGCGAGGCGTAAGGCGCCACAGTGCTGGTACTTTTGTTCCTGGAAATTCCCTAAGTCACTTAGCCCTTCGCCTGAGTGCGTGACTATGGTCAAGATGGCAACTTGTAATGATTGATCCAGCTCTAATAGCTTCGTTTCATAGTCGTCTGCCACTATACGCTAAAACTATACGCTCATTCAAGTCGCTTTTTTGTCAAACATGCCCATATTGAGAGTCGGAGCTTTGCTAAGAAGAATCGACTGGTTTCGCTGTAAACTCAGCTTAATTAGCCTAGATCTTCTAATTCTGATAAATTTTGATGATTTTGGGCTAGTCAAACGCTAAACTTTGCCTGAAAATACGATAGATTTGCCTGGAGATACGAGTAAGTAGTGAGCAAGGCCACTCTAACCCCATGAGCACAAAGAGAATATTGGTGTCGCGAAAGTCACTCCAAATCACCTGCCTGATCACGTCAACCATAGGAATTACATCCACAAACTTTCTATTTGCAGTCGCTGGGTGGGGACAAATGTCTCCTGATGTTGAGCCATTCCAGAATTCGTCATCTATCCCAAGTCAATTGAGAGCTGACGCCGCCCAGATAACCTCAGCGGATTCAGACTTAACCCGACAGCAACCTACAGCGGAGCTGACTCAGCCGATTCCTATTAAGAATGGAGATTGGAAGGCTTTAGAGTGGGCATCTACACAGGCTCAAGATTTATTGGCGGAGTCCCCCTCGAACATTAATATTAGCTTTAGTGAGTTTACCCTTAGCCCCATTACTGATACTGAGCTGGCTCAACGCATTGAAAATGGCAATAGCCGAGGCTTTGACTTCTATCTGGGATCCGAGCTTCCTGACCCCACTGCGCTGCAAGGACCGACGCGATCGCCCTCGACGCCAGCTGCGAGTGATTTGAGGAGCGGCTTTGGTCTAAGCGGCGGCGGCCAATATCGGTTTGATGACAATCAGCGGGTTGTTCTGGAGCTGAGAGGGGGATCATCAGTCCTGGGGGGAGATTTAAGATATATCTACGAGACTGGAAATCCTTCCCGGGGATTCTCAGTCAATGTGTTCAACCAGCGTTCCTTCTCTTCCAGCTTTAGAGAGGGAGAACGCGATGTGGACCTGCCGAATGGCGACTCGCCCTGGATCCACCGGTTAGGAGGCGGGGTTGAGGGATTCTATGGCTTTACGCC
>JAKSDM010000491.1 GCA_022360135.1 Pseudanabaenales cyanobacterium
CCCCTCTCCTTTACCCTCCTCATCTCCTATGCCCATCATTGACGTTCAAAACCTTAGCAAGGTTTATCCAGTGGCGATTAAACAGCCTGGCTTTAAAGGAACCTTGCAGCATTTTTTTCGCCGCACCTATCGTTTAGTGGAAGCTGTCCGTCAAGTTTCCTTCCAAATTGAGCTCGGGGAAGTTGTCGGGTTTCTGGGGCCTAATGGCGCTGGTAAAACAACGACTCTTAAGATGTTGACAGGGTTGATTTACCCGTCTCGGGGGCAGGTTAGGGTGGCGGGTCATATTCCGTTTAGACGGGAGGTGGATTTCCTGCGGCAGATCACCTTGGTAATGGGTCAGAAGCAGCAACTGCTTTGGGACCTGCCAGCGTTAGACTCCCTCAGAATCAACGCCGCCATTTATGGCATTCAGGAGAAGGAGTTTCGCTATCGAGTCGGAGAATTGGCGGAAATGCTTTCTATCACTGACCAGCTCACCCAGCCGGTACGAAAACTGTCCTTGGGGGAGCGGATGAAGGCGGAAATGCTAGCTGCTTTAATCCATCGCCCTCAAGTCTTATTCCTGGATGAGCCAACGTTGGGATTGGATGTGAATGCTCAGGTTGCAGTGCGAGAGTTTCTTCAAGCGTACAATCAACGCTATCAAGCCATCGTGTTACTCACTAGTCATTACATGGCTGACATTACAGCTTTGTGTGAACGGGTACTGCTCATTCACCAAGGCAGGCTAATTTACGATGGCAATTTGTCAGGATTGCTAGAACGTTTCGCCCCTTACCGAGAAGTCACTGTCGAATTAGATTGTGCGATTCAAGCCCACGTCCTAACTGGCTATGGTGAGTTAGAAAGGTTAGAGGGATGTACAGCTAGCTTGATCGTGCGGCGAGAGGCTCTGACCCAAACTGTGGCTAAGATTTTGGCTGAGTTAGATGTGAAAGATTTGACAGTCACAGATCCACCCATTGAAGAAGTGATTGGTCGAGTGTTTCAGGCTGGGGTGGTAGCATGAAAGGAACTTTGCGGATTGCCCGCACTCTATTGTCAGTTTATTACGCCTATATGGTGGAATACCGGGCGGAGTTGCTGCTATGGGTGCTCTCAGGTACATTCCCGCTGATTTTAATGGGCATTTGGGCGCATGCCTCTGAAAGCGGGCAATTCGATTTTCAACCAGTGGAGTTTATCCGCTATTTTCTGGCTGTGTTTATTGTCCGTCAATTTACAGTGGTATGGGTGATCTGGGACTTTGAGCGGGAAGTTCTGGAGGGAAAGCTTTCTTCGTATCTATTACAACCGATTGACCCGGTCTGGCGATACTTCTTCGGCCACTTTGCGGAACGTTTTGCCCGTCTACCCTTCGCATTTATCTTAATTGCTCTATTTTTCTGGCTATATCCTCAGGCGATTTGGGTTCCTAATCCAGCTGGGTTGGGGTTGGGGTTAATTGCGATCGCCCTCTCTTTCTGCCTCCGTTTCTTGATGCAGTATACGTTTGCCTTGTTTGCCTTCTGGACGGAGCGGGCCAGTGCGATCGAACAATTTTGGTTTCTGTTCTATTTGTTCCTCTCAGGCATGATTGCGCCACTAGAGATGTTTCCTGACCAGGTGCGAGAGGGGGTGCTGTGGACCCCATTCCCTTACTTGATTTATTTCCCAGCTAGCTTACTAGTTGGACTGCCTGTTGACCTTTGGCGAGGCTTATTGACCATTTTAGGATGGGGCCTAATTTTTTTCTTGGTCAATCGCTGGCTGTGGTATAGGGGCCTCAAGCAATATTCTGGGATGGGCGCATAGGTATCGGTTTTCATTTGAATGGACTAC
>JAKSDM010000422.1 GCA_022360135.1 Pseudanabaenales cyanobacterium
CAGACTCCTCGAAGTGACTTGTCATCATCTATTTATCCACCCATCCACCATAGGGACATCAGCCCATCCACTACTCCATGCCTTCTGCCTTCCGCCTCACTCCCTGGCGGCAAGCTGCTTAGCAGCCCAGTCTCTGAGCTTTTGATCGCCATCATTTTGGGCGCGGTCTTGGAGCAGTTCCAGGGTTTTGGGGTGGTTAGAATACTGCTGCACCAGAACCTTAAGCGCAATTTGACGAGGGTTGGTTTGCCAATCTTCGTCACGCTCAAAGGGATCGTTGAGGGTGCGATCGCACCAGAATTCAAATAAATCCAGGTCGTCTTTGAAGCCTCGGGCTAACTCCTCCACCGCCGCCCTCCGAACATCGTTATCCTCGTCGGATTGGGCGCGGGATTTGAGCATCGGCAAGGTGTCGGGGTCGTCTTTGAAGCCTTTCGCTAACGCCTGCACCGCCGCCCTCCGAACAAGGTCAGCCTCGTCGGATTGGGCGCGGGATTTGAGCCAAGGTAAGGTGTCGGGGTCGTCTTTGAAGTCTTTCGCTAACGCCTCCACCGCCGCCCTCCGAACAGCGTTATCCTCGTCGGATTGGGCGCGGGATTTGAGCATCGGTAAGGTGTCGGGGTCGTCTTTGAAGCCTTTCGCTAACGCCTGCACCGCCACCATCCGAACAATGTAATCCTCGTCGGATTCGGCTCGGGATTTGAGCCAAACTAATGTTTTTTGACTGTCAGCCCAAGTGGCGCTGACCGTTGAAACTGCTTTTGCCCGGATTTCCTGGACAAGCGTTGTCTCCTCCCTGTTAAAGAACGGGTTGTAGTAATAATCCAGGTCAAACTGAGTTAATGCTTGGACCGCTTTCATCAACTGGTTAGACGTGGTTTGAATTTCAATTCGCTTTCTCACCTCAGATAAACAGTCTGCGGCTAAAAAGACATTGGCGAATTGGCTGCTCTGGCCTTTTTGGGTCAGTAAAAACGTGATCAGTTTCTCTACAAATGAGGGTTCCAGCATCCCGGCAATCAGCCTCAGGACTTCCTGCCAGCTTTCTTCTCGCCAGTGCGCCCCAAAGGTTTGATCTCGAAGCGCTTCAAAGGTCAGCTTCTGGGTTTTCTCAAACTGCCAAACAAACGACCAGGCGGCAAAATATTCCAAAAAGGTGCGATGCACAAAGGCATAGTTGTCGGCTCCCAAAAAGCAGAGGATAAAGTTGCGCTCCCGCAGCTGCTTGATCATCAGTCGAGCAATTTCACGAGGCTTGTCCACCTCCATCGACTTCAAGTGATCCATCAGGATTGCTTCCAAATCCTGAGCGCTGATGATATTTCCCGCCAGACCCTCCTTCCCCGACTGCATATGGTCAGCCACCTGCCGCAGCATGGCCTGCTTATCGGCATAATCAATTGTCACTGGGTCTAGCCGCTGCTCAATCAGGTTGCGCTCCACGTCCCACTGGTGCAGCAACACCCGCGACGCCTGGTTATACAGCTCCGGTCGATCCCTCGGCAGTTCTTGATGACGGTTCAAAATCGCCATCATCGTCAACAACAGCGGATTCCCCGCCAGCTCCCGAATCGCCTTCGACTCCCGCACCGCCTTGCGCAATCGCTCTCGCTTACGCCCCTTATCCGCCCCCGCCGGAAACGTCTGGTCGTGCCACCGTTGAATGAACTCGGTAATCTGCTCATCCGTCAGGTCTTGCAACATATAGTGCTGAAACCCGGCATCCCGCAGGGTCTGCGCCTTATACCCCAGCCACCGCGACGTCGCCACCGTCTGCACCGTGGGGTAGTTATTGGTAAACCGATGAATATCTGTGACCACCACATCCCGCATATTTGGATCAAACACTTCATCAATGCCGTCAAACAGAGCAATAGCGTCGCCATTCGTCAGCACCTGATGCAGTCGCTGCTGGTTCAAACGGCAGGCAATATCTCCCTGGTGTAGATACTCCACAATGCTGCTGCATTTATTGTCGTTGCGATCGCGGGCGTATTTGCGCAGCTCAATCAATAGCGGCAGCGGCCGCTGAGCCAGCTCCTTCAACTCTCGAATGGGTTGTTCCGCCCACTGTAGCGCCACATACTGCAACAGCGTTGACTTGCCCGATCCCGGATCCCCCAGCACCACTACATAATCTGCAACGGGGCGGCTCCGCTGGCCGTAGCCCGTGGTGCGGCCAATCACCTCCAGCACATTTTGAATCGGCTGGTCCACATAGGTTTTGCGATATTCCTCCAGTTGAACCGCCTCCAGGGCCTCAGCGTCCAGTTCCCCTCGCCGCTGTAGCTCCTTCAGTTTCTCCTTCGGAATTTCGTACACCTTGGGATTAAATTCCTGGCAGGTCCGCACATCCTGGGGAATAAACATACGCCAGAGTTTCAGCTCGTTGTAGGCGTAGCCTGTCGTATCCAGGGATTCTAACTTTAAGTTGCCGTACTGCTCCCGCAGAGTTTCCTGGTATTTCCGCAAATCAAAATCCGGCGGAATCCCCACCAGTTCCTCAATGCCCTGGCGCATTGCTTCCTGGTTATGTAGTTTCAGCAAGTCCTGCAATTCCTCAGAACTCCGCAGGATGCCTTTGACTTCCCGCACGTACTGCTTGCCAATTTGGGGCCAATCAAATTCTGCGGGTAAGTCTGGCAAATCTAGGGCATTCCAGCGCAGCTCCAGCATCTCTGCATCAATTCGGCGACAGTCTGGCTCAAAGGCTTTGCCCAGAACTGCTTTGACGTCGGAGTTTTTGATGAACTGTCGCAGCGGGACTTCATACCGATCCCGAATCTCGGCTCCGGAGCATCTCTGAAACTCCAGCTCCTCCTGCACCAACTCTACAAACCCCTTCAGCGCTTTACCCAGAGCTTTCTGCACCGGCTCCTGACTCGCCAACCCCGCTGCATCCGCAATGCAGTCTTTGAAGAAATCCTTTGCGTAGTCTTCCAAACTGCCCTGGAGCAACGGCAGCAGCACAGCTTTGGCGAAAAAGCCGCCCGCCTCTCTCAACCCGATCGCCGCAAGGATATCCAAAACCATGACTATCCAGAGGGTAAACACCATTGCCCCCATCATATCTCTGCTCTTGAGCGCCCGTCCATCATTGATTCGCAGGCGGCGGCTCAGGTCGGCGACCTTGCACCTAAAAGCGACATGGCTCTAGACAACGCTGGCTGAGCCAGGAACAAGAGCGGCTCGGTCTGGCGAACCCAGAAATTCCTGAGTATTAGACTTGCCATCCAGCGACTCGCCATCCATCATAGGTGTACAGCCTTAAGCCTGTAATTTCCGTAACCTTTACCCCTGACTTTGCTTAATCTACGGTGTACGCACAAGTCATCTGTGTGTCTCGAAGCCGGTTTGCCCCCCCTAACTTCCCCCTTGCTAAAGCTAAGTGGCAGAACCCATCCTAGAGACTCAGCCGAAGTCATATGACACTTGACAACCTGGAATTA
>JAKSDM010001814.1 GCA_022360135.1 Pseudanabaenales cyanobacterium
AACATGATACCTATAGGGTGAGCAAGTATCTAGGAGCATGTCACTTCGAGCTTGAAATCAGAGATGGGTCAGACTTCTGGACTGGGACACCCTGAGTATCTAACCCCGAGAGCTGATCAAGACGATTTTGGCAGTAAGGACAATAGAGATTACATCTGGCAGTGACCTCACTATCATTGAGGACCCTGATTCCCATACTCTCTATCCCATACTCTAATTTAATTTATATGCCAGAATTGAATCCAACGAGACGGGGCTGTCTGAAATCTCACTCTTTCTAAGGGAAGTATCCCAATTCTGGATGCTCTCGCAGAGTTAACAATTCTGGATGCTCTCGCAGGGTTAACAGGCAGCCTCGTAGATGTTCGCCATGATTAAACACTTAGGATGCCTGACAGTTGTCTTGTCTGAATTTTCCCGCTTTAAGCCGGTAACCTTACTTAGACAAAAATACTTAGACAAAAAGGGCGCCCCACCTATCAAAGGCTAATAGGTAAGGCATCCTTGGCAATCATCACTATGAAATTCTAGGTTATTCCCCAGGCAAATTTCATATTTCTAAATATACATCCAAAAGAGAATTTTTTGCATCTGATTGAGCCTTACACCCCCAGCCCTAAAAGATCCCGCAAAAAGTTAGATCTGATGTAGGCTAAAATGCGTTGTTCAAAATAGTCATAAGGCGTTGAGTTGGCGGTAAGTTCCACTGTAAAGCAACTACGCATTGTTGTCGTCGGGGGCGGTGCGGCGGGCTTTTGGGGTGCGATCGCGACCGCCGCCGCCCATCCCCATGCTCAAGTAACGCTGCTAGAAGCGGCCTGGGAACCCTTGACCAAAGTTCGTATTTCCGGCGGCGGTCGCTGCAATGTCACCCATGCTTGCTTTGATCCGGCTTTATTGGCGCAACACTATCCCCGAGGCGGCAAAGCTTTACGATCAGCGTTTACCCGCTTCCAACCCAAGGACACCGTAGCCTGGTTCTCCCAGCAAGGGGTGAAGCTGAAAACTGAAGCCGATGGACGCATGTTTCCGGTGACCGATGATTCGGCCACAATTGTGGATTGTTTAATTCGGGCGGCGCATCAGTCGGGGGTAACGATCCGGACAAAGGCGGCAGTGACTGGGGTGACACAAGCGGATGGGACATTTAGGCTGCAGTTGAAATCGGGAAAAGGGTTGGTGTGCGATCGCCTCCTCCTGGCAACCGGAAGCAGCCCTCAAGGGCATCGCTTGGCTAAAGCCCTAGGACATACCCTTGAATCGCCAGTCCCCTCCCTGTTTACCTTTAATATTCCTGACCCTGTCCTGCATCAACTAGCTGGGGTATCGGTCAATTCGGCGGCGCTAAAATTGTCAGTCCCTGACGCTAAGCCATTGAAACAAACTGGTTCATTGCTGATTACTCACTGGGGGTTAAGTGGTCCAGCGGTTCTGAAGCTCTCCGCCTGGGGCGCTCGTCTGCTGCATAACCATTGCTATCAAGCCCAATTACAGGTTAACTGGCTGCCAGACTCTAATCCCGAGCAGGTACGGCGGCAGCTGACCGCCGCAAAGACAAATTTTCCTAAACGAGGAATCGCCACGTACTTTCCCTTTAAGTTGCCTCGCCGCCTCTGGCGCTACCTGGTGCAGCGCATTGGCGTCAAAGAGGGAGTCCTGTGGTCAGGGCTATCGAAAAAAGCGCTAAACCAGCTGGTTGAAGAACTGACTCAGGGAAATTATCAAGTTAACGGCAAAGGCGTCTTTAAGGAGGAATTTGTCACTTGCGGCGGCGTCAAGCTGAAAGAAATCAATTTCAAGACGATGGAGAGCCGTCTTTGTCCAGGACTCTATTTC
This sequence comes from Pseudanabaenales cyanobacterium, assembly GCA_022360135.1. Taxonomy (GTDB): domain Bacteria; phylum Cyanobacteriota; class Cyanobacteriia; order Phormidesmidales; family Phormidesmidaceae; genus JAKSDM01. Next base: position 1,837 of record JAKSDM010001814.1, read on the forward strand.
GCTGGAGAGATCTTGGATATCGATGGCGTCACTGGCGGATTTAACTTCCAAAGCGCCTGGACAACCGCTTGGCTAGCAGGTCAAGCCATGGGCTTGAATCATTCTGTTTCAGTCTTCTCTACAAACCGCTACGGTCTAGATGGGGTTTGCCTTTAGATTTGCCTTTAGGTTTGCCTTTAGCCGCCTGAGTTAAATCAAGTGGACTTCCTGGCGCTGATTGCATAAATGGCCTTGATCGTTGGGGCTGTTTACCCTTGATTAGCTGTGGCGGTGACTGATGTCGCAGATGATACTTCAAAGCCCAGGCAGACAGTTGATCGCCACAGGAGCCACAGACCTGAATCCGGTCCACCTCAACCTCGACTCCATAGGTCCGACAATAATCATCTGGCGCATGGCAAAGTAGAGCGCCTCGAATTATTTCTTGATCATCCTTTGCAGTGAGGGTATACTCAACCCTCAGCTGCAACCAATCCCAGCCATATTGACGGAAGAAAGCAGCCTCAGCAACCTGCAAGGGTCGAGGTAACAGTCCCCAGCCTCGATAAGCAACCAGCAGATCTTGGATCGGCCCTTGCCTTAGCAGTAGTTGCTGGGACTGTGCCAGACTGATGCCGCCGTAATAGCGGCCCTCGGGAAAATCGACCAGCGTTGGGGCGAAGCGATGACCGCCAATATGACTGGCTTGCCACAGTCTCACATGGCTAAGTTTGGGCTGAGACGCCCATTTCAATAACCGTCGATAGAGCGGATAGCCATATCGCCCACAGCAGCGATCGTAGGCGCCGTGGGTGCAAATTAGAATGTCGCGATCGCGGCTATGGGTAGTGTCAATTCCCACCTTTTCCCCTGAGAAATACCGTTGCAACTGATTGACAATTTGGGCTGGATCCGCCACCCAGGTTTCACGGCGTTGATAGCACCGGGCTGGGCCTGAAGGCTTTTCAAAAAACAGAATTCGAGCGCCGCTCTGCTGCTGTGACGGGTGGGATGAGATTAACAGAAACTTTGTTTGCTGGCGTTGAAAATCCTGTTCAGCCATCCAACAGCGCAAGTTATCTGGCGTCGCCTTGGATTCAAATTGTTGGGACGCCCAAGGCGATGGACATTCAACACAAACATAAGTTGAGGGAGTAGGCGCGGTGCCAAGACAGTCCTCGCCGCGCTGGCGAGCTTGGTCTGCGCAAAAATCAAATGACATAGAGAATTGGCGCGATTTGCAGTAATGGCTAATGAACGGCGATGGGGTCAAGGGAACTCTGCCGACACTCGGCGTGATACTTTGGAGGGTGAAGGGTAACCCCCCATATCTCAATTGGCGCTAAATGCCTCTCAAAGTTATTCTAATTGAAAATCTTTGTCAATAGGTTGAACTTTGGATGAGAGTTATGATTTCATCTCATAAGCTGTTAGACATCTAAGTTGAGCATTCAGCATTGGCAATTTAAGTGGACAATGGACGGTAGACGACGCTAAGCAGGGAAATTGCTCCATCTACAGTCTACTGCAACCTGAAAACCTCGATAGACATCAGCTGATGTCTAACTTTATGGTTAATTAAAGTATTTTAGGGGTTTAATCAAGATCACGACTGGAGACAATTACGAAATAAATTTGAGCTGTAATGAAAATAACTCCCGATAATTGAACACGTTAGAGAATCTACGGAATGATCAGCACTCAGACGTCGAACTCGTCCAAAGAGTTCTGGCGGCAGTGTAGCTCGTTGGCCTAACAGCCAACAACTACGAGGTTGGGATGAGATTGGTGAAATCAGGATATTTGTCATGCAGTTTCAATTTGGTATTGAGCACGAAGTGGCCTTCATAAACCGCGATGGTCAGTTTGCTGACTTTTCAAACACCCGATTTGCAGAGTTCGACACCATCGTCGCCGCGTTGCCCGAGTATGCGTCGGACTACCCTCAACTCCGCATTGGGGATGCCGGAATTAAACGAAAACGCTGGTATATTGAGGGATTTGAGCGGTTTGACGAACAGGGTCAACTGACAGCTTGCTTGCCCAAGGGGATCGAAATTAGAACCACAATCCATACTGACATTGAAGCGGCGATCGCCGAACTCCAAACGAGTTTTCAGCAACTCTGCTCCAAAGCAGCTGCTTGGGGCTTCACGCCCGTACTCACAAGCTTTAACCCCCAACTTGAAACCTTTGAACCGAGTCCGCCGCTCAACGCCTACGAATTTCGCCGTCGGCAAGCCTCAGCGGAGAAACAAACGGCTCATATTCCCATGCTGACTTACGGCCCTGATCTGAATTTTTCAATCCCCGCTCTACAGCCAGCAGCAGTCATTACCCTGGGCCAAAAGTTAACCTACTACAGCCCCTATATCCTGCCGTTCAGTTATAGCTCGCCGTTCTATTGCGGACACTTGTGGTCAGGACTTTCTGTACGCACCTTTATCCGCACTGGACCCCGACCCGCCGCCATGGTGTTTGTGGACCCCGAACATTTGCTCCGCAGTACGCCTTCGTTGACCAAACCCTCTCGCTTGCCAGCGGAGACGGGACGGATTGAATTCAAAGCCTTTGATAGTTGTGGAGATTTTCGCCTCTACGGCGCTTTGCTGGCGCTGTTAAAAGGCTTAGCCTTAGATACAACTTTACCGGGACGCTCCCTCGTCCCCGATACCGCTTTACATCAACAATCCGCCCGCAGTGGATTTCGGGATGAGCAGATCTTTAAGGGCGCACAGGCAGTGATGATGGCAGTAGATACCGCCTTAGCGAGCGATCGCGATGCCCGCTTACTGACGCCGCTACACCATCTGCTAAACCAACGCCAAAGTCCAGCTGATAAGATGATTCAACGCTTTCAGGAAACAAACCGCCTAGTTGCGGCAATGCAATACGACGCCTCACCCTATGAAATGGAAGTTGCCTGAGCCAGCCAAAATGGTGGGTAAGGCGAATCTTCCGTTGTTTACTCTGTTATCTAATGACGGGATAAGGACCATTGTTGAATCGCTGATCGTGGTATCCTTTAGCGCCTACTGCTCGGGCGAGCGGACTTCTGAAATCCTCACCGCGATCGAGGCAGCCGATAACATAAGCAAAATCGTACTTAGGTTCCCAGCCAAGGTCAGCTCTCGCAGCACTATTGTCATAAACACGGTCAATTTCGGCAAACATTTTCCATCCAAGTCGGGAATAGATTTTACG
>JAKSDM010000173.1 GCA_022360135.1 Pseudanabaenales cyanobacterium
GGGTGAACTCAAGTCGGCGTTTCTCCCCGTCGCAGACGTACAGGTTCAATCTAAACAGGAGAAACAAGAGGATGAGAAAGAGGTTGACGGCAAAGCCTTTGAACTACTGGCTCGGGAGGTCTAGCATTTGCTGCAGCAGCGCTTAATTGTAGAAAAAGAACGTTACGGCGGTTACTATCGCGATCGCAGCGGGCTATAAGCCTCCCTTAGGCAAAGCACTATGGCGGTTCAACCGGGCAATCACAAGTTACAACAGTACTCAGTTTACCAAGGAGTTCAACATGGCGAATGGGGTCGGCAAAAAAAAAGCTGATGAAGCAATTAAAACAGGTGTAGATGTTGTCGCCACAACGGGATTGAGTGAGGTAGCCAAGAGGCAAAATGAAGATTTTCAAACTAAGGAGGAAGAAGCCAAAGCTGAGGCCCGAAGAACGTACGATGAACTAAACCCTGCGGATAGCCGGTTAGTTAAAGCCGCCCTGATATCACGGGACGGAGCGCCCACAATTCGGTTTATGTTTAATCCGACAGATCTGCAATTTAGCCGGTCAGTAACTATCGTAGATATAAAAGGGGCAAGGACGTTTCAAGGCTTACCCAAAGTCAACTTTGGTTTTGTTGAACCTTACAAACTAAAGCTATCGGGGCTGGTGTTTGATACCTACGAAACCGGTGAGGATGTCTACGAAGAAAAGATTGCAGCCATAAGAGCTTCCGTTGACTTCAAGCATTTTGTCGATGTCCATTCCGGGGTTTTGGGGGACACCGGTAATGCCCTTGCTGATGCAGCTGGCAACATAGCCAATGAAGAAGTCGGTGGTGGTAAGAATATTACGGGCGCGGGTGATAGAGGTCAACCCTTAGACCTCAAACGTCCCCCGGTGTATTACCTCATTTGGGGCAACCACGACTACATAACTTGCATGGTTGAAAGTCTGAGCTTCAAGCTCACTATGTTTTTGCCCGATGGCACACCCGTACGCGCCCTGGTCGACCTATCTCTGAAAGAGGTCGATCTGAGCGTTGCCAACCCTGGGTTTGCCCAGTAGTTTATTTAATCAAACCGCTTAGTGTTTCTCCTCAGTTGAACCCTATGGATCGTCAAACTCTTTATGTTTCTACCCCAATCATTAATATTGATGATGCAGATCCCAAGTTATTGGACTCCTTGCGGCGGGATGTGATGCAAATTTGCATCGAAGAAAGTCTAGATTTGCCCAGCATGTTTACGCTGGTGATCAACAACCCTTACGTAGCCCTCAATCTGGAGGATCAGGAGAAGCCTCAACCTTGGTATTACGATCCTGTGATTAAAATGGGAACCGTCGTCAGGCTAGGGTTTACCGCCAGCACCACCGAAGAAGAATCCAACGCCCCGTCTGATGACAGCATCATCGTGGGAGAAATTACGGCGATTGAAACTAACTTCACCAAAGCAACCCAGGCTCCAATTTTGATTCGAGGATATGACGTTTCCCACCGTCTGCACCGAGGGCGGCATAACCGATCGTTTCAAAACAAGACTGATAGTGACCTGGTTAAGGAACTGTCAGCCGAGGTCGGTATTGAGGCGACAGATGATACGGTTAAGCCCAGCGACCTCGTCCACGATTATCTCTTCCAAGAAAACCAGACCAATATGGAGTTTTTGCGGGAACGGGCTGCTCGCATTGGCTTTGAGCTATTTGTGCAAGACGAGAAGATGCATTTTCGCCCGCCCACAGAAGGCGAGGTGTTAGAACTATTATGGCTTACAGATATCGAGAGCTTTCGGGTGCGGGTCGCCAGCGCTGAGCAGGTCGAGGCAGTAGAAGTTCGGGGCTGGGATTACCGTCGTCAGGCTAAGCAGGAGATTGTTGAGAGTGAGCCCCAGGCTGGGTCTGCTCAAGGTCAGGGAGGCCTTGATGTGATTACAGAGACGAAGTTTGAACCCACCACTCAGTTTGGGGACAGCTCCCCCCCACCCAAACTGCTAGTCGTTGATAAACCAGTTTTTAGCAACGAAGAAGCAAAGCGCCTGGCCGAAGCCCTATGGAGCGAAATAGGCGGCGAATTTGTGCAGGCCGACGCCCGCGCCTTTGGCAACCCTGAGATTCGGGTGGGAAAAGTAGTGGATTTGAAAGGCATGGGGCGTTACTCCGGGCGTTATTACATTACGGAAACGCGACACCTTTACCACGAAGGAATTTACACCACAGAATTTTGTATCCGAGGGTTACGCGGCGGCGCCCTGCTCAATCTGTTAACCTCACGCCATACCCTTAAACCCAGCCAAACCCTGATGATCGGCATCGTCACTCATAACCACGATCCAGAGGGGCTGGGGCGGGTGCGGGTGCGCTTTCCGACGCTGACGCCAGAGCGTGACGGCAGCGCCCATTCTAGCTATTGGGCGAGAATCGTCTCGGTGGGGGCGGGCGATCAGCGGGGGTTTGACTGGATCCCTGAAATTAATGACGAAGTTCTTGTCGGGTTTGAGCACGGCGACATTCGCCGTCCCTACATTCTGGGCGGGCTCTGGAATGGCAAAAATAAACGGGTAGAAACCGTTGAAGACACCGTGCCTAAGGAGGGGGCCAATCGCGGTAAGGTGCGCCTGCGGACCCTGACTACCCGCACCGGCCATACATTACAGTTTGTGGAAGAAGATCAGGGAGACACTAAGGCCGGCGTCACGCTCACAACCAGCAAAGGGCATCAGCTTCAGCTCAATGACAGCGATCGCGACATTACCCTCACCACCGCCAGGGGTCAGCAGGTGCGCCTCAGTGACGCCGATGGCGCTATCACGATTGACGCCAAAGGCCCTATCGTCCTTGACCCTGGTTTTGGGCAGCCAGTTGTGATATCTGGCTCGCTCATAGTATCTGGTACGATTCTGGCCACTCATGTAGACTCAACCCCCTTAGCTGCTGTAAAGGCAGCGGCGGTAATCGCTTCCCTGTCCAAGCCCGGTCAAACAGCCCCACCTGCACCTTTCTCAGCATCTGTTAACGGGCGGCAGCCCTGAACCGGTCAGACCCCAGCGCTGAAATCTGCAGGAACGCCTGACCTCCTACAGCATAAGGTTTTGACGCCATTTGGGCCGCCCCGATTCCCGATGTCTGGCGATCGGTCGGTGAGACACTTGGGGCGCTCAGACGGCATCTATAGCAACTCTCACTTGAGTTGAACACATCTCGTGAAGGCGGGGTGTGGGGTGTAGTCAATGCAACCGCCTACTGCCTCAAACTGCAAACTAGAAGCGCATCAGCTTATCATGTGTGATTTGCTATACGTATTTTGTTTTGATTTCTTGATATTACAGCGGCAAAGTATGAAGAAAGTAAGAAGAATGCGGCTGGTCCTACGGTAAAAAACGTATCAGTAACTTAATTTTTTTCTTAGAGTTTGTTTGAAAACTATCGCCATCGGCTGGTAGGGGCGTAAAGCCCGTTGGACGCGCCAGAAAAGCCAAGTCATGCCCGTTGGGCTATCGCATTCGACAGATAGATTCCAGGCATCCGGGAATGTATCATCGACTGCTTTGCCCTTGTGCAGATAGGCGTCATTTTGGACGGTTCAACCAAACTCTAAAGATAAGTTTCTGAGCATAAAAGTTTCTTCTAAGCATCAGAGGAGTACGGAATGAAGGGAGTTCTTATCGGTTCATCGCTAATTGTGTCTACTATGCTTGGGGCGTCACTGTATCGGGTGATGGCGCAAGAATGCCCCGGCATGACCTCGTATATGCTGAATGAAAGCGGGCAGTGCGTGGATCTGGAAAGGTTGGAGCAATCGAATTTTGGCGATCGCGAAAATGACGGGTCCAAAGGAAGTAACGGCGCTTTCCAGCGGGTGGCGTCCTTTCCGGTTTTCTTAAACTTAGAAGTGGACGCCGAGACCGAAACCGATGTTGACGTTGAGACCGTAGCAGAAATCGTCGCCGTCAGCAGCGATGGCGAAACTCTCGTTTATACCGATTCGGAAACAGAGAATCTGGGGTTTGTGGATATCCGAGATCCGGCTAATCCTCGGGCTATGGGCCTGGTTGGCCTGGGGGGCGAGCCCACATCAGTGGCGGTCAAAGGGCAATTTGCGCTGGCGGCGGTCAATACCTCGCCGAGCTTTACTGAGCCTAGCGGCAAGTTGGTGGTTGTTAACATTCAGACTAAAACTATCGTCGCCGAATTTGCCTTGGGGGGGCAGCCGGACTCGATTGCGATTAGCCCAGATCAACGTTTCGCCGCCATCGCCATCGAAAACAAACGGGATGAGGATCTCGGCGATGGCGCTCCCCCTCAGGCCCCAGGCGGATTTCTGATCAGTCTGAACCTGAGTGGGTCTCCCAGCAATTGGACGCCCCAGTCCATCAATCTGACTGGAATCGCCGATAAATTCCCCAACGATCCAGAACCTGAATATGTTGATATCAATCAGGACAACGTGGCCGTAGTCACCTTGCAGGAGAATAACCATATCGTGCTGGTGGATTTACCGACGGGTCGGATCTTGAATGACTGGAGCGCCGACAAGGTTGATCTGGACCAAATTGACACGATTGAGAATGACTTCATTGAACTTAATGAGAGTCTATCTGATATTCTCAGGGAGCCAGACGGGGTAACTTGGATCAATTCCAATGCGTTGGCTACCGCCGATGAGGGAGACCTGGATGGCGGCAGTCGCGGCTTTACAATTTTCAATCAAAATGGGCAGGTGTTGTTTACCCCAGGCAACCAGGTTGAACACGAGGTAGTCCGCGTGGGACATTATCCCGAAGATCGTTCTGAAAACAAAGGCAATGAACCTGAAAATGTCGATTTTGGCCGTTACGGCAAGGATGACTTCTTGTTTGTCGGGTCTGAACGGTCTAACGTTATTCTGGTTTACAATCTCACGTCTGACCGTCAACCGGAGCTGAGCCAGGTACTGCCAGCGGGCGTAGGCCCAGAAGGGCTGCTCGCCATTCCTGAGCGAGATTTATTGGTGGCGGCGAGCGAAATAGACAACCGTGAGGACAAAATTCGCTCTGTGATTAATATCTACCAACGGACTGATGAGTCCCCCAGCTACCCGACAATCGTCTCAAACAACCGCCCTGACGGGTTACCCATTCCCTGGGGGGCGCTGTCTGATTTAGCCAGTGATCCTGGCCATCCCAATACGCTCTACACCGTTTATGACAGCTTCTATCAGAAGAGTCGGATCTTCACCCTAGATACCCGCCAGCAACCCGCCGCGATCATCAATGAAATTATTCTCCAAGACACCCAAGGTCAATTGGCGGCGGTAGACGCTAGCTTGGTTAATGCCGATAAGACCGTCAATCTAGACCCAGAAGGGCTTACGGTTAGGCAAGCGGGGGGCTTTTGGCTGGCTTCTGAAGGGGCCGGTACAGTTGGTGACCCGGATCGTCCGGTTGAAACCTTGAATTTACTCCTGCAAGTCAATCCCCAGGGCGTGATTGAAGCCGTGGTCACCTTGCCCGATAATGTCAACGCTCAACAGGTGCGGTTTGGCTTCGAAGGGGTCGCCAGTGTTGGTTCGGGGCCGGATGAAGCGGTCTATGTGGCTTTTCAGCGTGAATGGGCGGATGATCCGGACAATTTAGTGCGGATTGGTCGTTACCAGACCAGCACCGGCAACTGGTCCTTCTTCTACTATCCGATCGAGACCCCAACCTCACCCAATGGGGGCTGGGTAGGATTGTCAGCCCTAACCCATCTGGGCGGGGATGAATTCGCCGTCATTGAGCGCGATAATCAGGGAGGTCCCGACGCCAGGATCAAGCGCATCTATCAGTTCTCCATCGCCGGGCTGACCCCGACCCAAAAACCGTCTAGCTTTCCGGTCGTCAGCAAACAGCTGGTGCGCGACCTGATCCCTGACTTGCAAGCGACTGGAGGGTTGGTCCTGGAGAGAATTGAAAGCCTGACGGTGTTGCCGGATGGCGCCGCCTGGATTGTCAACGACAACGATGGCGTGGATGATAACAATGGTGAGACCCAACTCTTGAGATTGCCTAACCTGTTTTAATCCTCTGAGTTCAATAGAAACCCGGGTCAATCCGGTTCGGTTAAGGATCCCCCTGAGTCCCCCTTAAAAAGAGTGAAACAAGATACCGAACTTTAGCCCCCCTTTTGAAGATACTGCTGGTGAATTTAACAATTGGACATATCGTCAATTCTGAGGGCTTTTTGAGGCCCCCCGGCCCCCAATTTTGGGGGAGCATGAACTCAAAGTCCCCCAAAATTGGGGGATTTAGGGGGCCTTCAGCCGTTCTCACAATGTTACGAAATAATTCGCCAGCAGCATCAGAATTGGGGGATTTAGGGGGCTGAAATGACTCCGGCTCCGACTTGTGTGTACACGGTAGGTCAAAAGACGGACTGTCAGGATATGACCTCCATTTGATGTCTAGATTAATTCGGACTTACCTTTCCTAGAGAGGAATGTAGAGATCTTCAGAAGCAGATGAAGAGAATTTGTCAGGCTTCCATAACCATCACCTGAATTTTTTTTAGGGCAAGAGTTACAGCCTTTTTACATTCAAGTCAATGTCATATCCGACTGTCAAACATGACAGCTTCTGAAGAATCTATAGCAAAGACAGCTCAGCGTTCTCTTCGCCCTATCGGTTCAAATACTGATTGATTACGACAACCGTTCAATTAGATGATCTCCCACCCGCAGGGCATTGGCAATAATTGTTAAGGCTGGGCTGACACCGGCATTAGAGGGAAAGAAACTGCCATCCACCACATAAAGGTTGTCCACATCATGGGTGCAGCAGTTGCGATCGAGCACCGAAGTAGCCGGATCGTCGCCAAAACGACAGGTGCCGCATTGGTTCGCCATCACCTGAATCGGTGCTTCGCCACGCGGGCGCAATATCTTGCCTTGAAAACCATTCAGCTGGCTTTCAGCGGTTTTTAGCACATCCATCCAGCGATAGACCAAACGATCGTGCGCCTCGACATTATTTGAGGTGTAGTCAATGTGCAACTTGTTACCCTCGACTCGCACTCGATTATTCGGATCGGGCAAATCTTCAGTTTGCACCCACCAGCCGATCGAACGAGTGGCTAATTGCTTCAGACCAAATTCTGGCATATATTTTGCCAGAATCGACAACAGCGGCGGCGCCTCAGCGAAGATAATATCGGTGAGCAAGCCGCCGGTATTGTAAATGTGCCCCATGGGATAGGGGAAATCGGCGTCACCCCAATAAAAATCATTGACGCAAACCGTTTTTTGGAAAGACCCCGAATTGGGCTTTGTACTCAATTGCACAACTGCCGTCATCAGGCTTTTCATTAAATTGCGGCCAACTAAATCTGAACTATTGGCCAGCCCTTTAACATGTTTATCATTGGCGGACCGCAGCAGTAACGCCGCCGAATTCACTGCCCCACAGGCAAGGATCACAATATCGGCGGAAAACAGATAAGATTGCTGGCCGATTTCTGCTTCGACGGCTTTGATCGCTAAACCTGATGGATTGGTCAGTAAACCAACCACCTTAGCCCCTGTTTTTAAGGTCACATTGGGCCGCTTTAGGGCCGGCGCAATGCCGCAGACTTCGGCGTCATTGGTGGGGTCGTCGGTCCGGCGGGTGAGCCCTAAGGGGAGGGGAGAAGGATGCAGATTTTGCTGGCCGATCGCCTCGCAAATTTCTGAAATTTGAGGCTCATGGGCGATCGCCTCAAACGGATACGCTTGACTATGGGAAGGCTCGGTCGGATCGCTGTTGGCCTGACCATGCACCTTGTAAAGCTGTTCCGCCTCAGTGTAATAAGGTTCAAAGTCTGAATATTGCAAACACCACTCAGGTGAAACGCCATCCTGATGCGCCACCTTCTCAAAATCTCGTTCCCGGAGCCTGAGCAGGGCTGCGTTATAGATTTTGGTATTGCCGCCAATGGCGTAATTCATTTGGGGCGAAAACGGTTCTTTATCGCTGTCGTACCATTGCTCTGGGGCGCGATAGCGTTCTCGCTTAAAAATATCGACATGATTAGGATTCTGCTCCTCCAGCGGCATAAAATCACCCCGCTCCAGAATCAAAATCTTTTTCCCGGTGGGCGCTAGTTTGTGCGCCAGTGCGCCCCCCCCGGCGCCAGTGCCGACAATAATCAGGTCATAGTGTTGATCATCAATAATCATGGCGATACCTCACTGCCAGATGTAAATCAGCCCAAACAAAATAATCCAGATGACATCCACAAAATGCCAAAACAAAGACGTGGCGGCAGTCCCGTACTCACTGTGGTCATAGTTGCCGGGAATGAAGGATCGTCCTAACATAATCAATTGCAGCAGGACGCCCGTCATCACATGCAACCCATGAAACCCAGTGAGTAAATAAAAGGCGCCGCCAAATACGCCATCGGTAAAGCCAAAAGGGAGGCCGCTCCATTCCACAGCTTGACCATACAAAAAGTAGATCCCCATGGCCATGGTCAGCAGCCAGAATGCCCGAAATCCCCAAAGATTTTTGGTGTGGAGAAAGCGCTCGGCAATATAAATCACAAAACTA
>JAKSDM010001721.1 GCA_022360135.1 Pseudanabaenales cyanobacterium
AATTACAAAGTTCAGGCGATTTAAGGAAACGGCTTAAAATGCAGAACGTTGCAACGCTGGTGGTTTTACGGAATGCCGATTGCCTGATGGAATGTGGGAATGAATTTGAGATAACTTTGCTAGTTGAGCGACTGCAGGGAGCTGCATAGCGATCGCAGGCAGATGATCGTTAGAAGGCTGCGCCACTTTAGCGATCGCAGGCGGATGATCATTAAACAGCTGCGCCACTTCACTAAACAGCTGCGCCACTTCACTAAACAGCTGCGCCACTTCACTAAACAGCTATGCCACTTTAGCGATCACAGGCGGATGATCATTAAACAGCTGTGCCGCATTACTAAACAGCTATGCTACTTTAGCGATTGCAGAAGGCTGTATAGCGATCTTACACCTGCAAATAGCGATCTCACCTCTGCAAAAACGATCTGAGCTTTGAAAATGGCGATCTCACCCCTGCAAATAACGATCTCACCCTTGCAAATAACGATCTCACCTCTGCAAATAACGATCTCACCTCTGCAAATAACGATCTGAGCTTTGAAAATGGCGATCTCACCCCTGCGATCGCTGATCTGAACTCTACTATTAATGATCTAAGCCTACAGAATACTAAGGTTGCGAGGCTGGTTTTCAGTAATACCAGGATGCCTCCCTCATCCCCAACCCTTCTCCCTGAGGGCGACTGAGACGCTTCAATAACCCCATTCATTCCTCTGTTCAGCAACGCCCAGAAAACTTTATACACCTGAATTCTGCACTGACAATGTAAATTTCTTGAAGCTGTCTGCATAACACCCCCCAGTCAGACTCTTATGCGGACCAAGATCTGGCTAATCATCTCATCTGGGAGTGTTATCAAGAGTTTGATCTGCCTAACGCCCCTATTTGGGAGAATTAGCCCGACAAAGATCTGCCTAACACCCCATTTGAGGTAATTATGCAGACAATTTTCGGTATAACATCCTTCCTAGGGTTGGATATTCAACTTAAGATCTGGCTAAACACTCTAATTTGGGGTGTTATGCAGAGTAGACTGAGAGAGAGCAGGTTAAACAATAGTTAGCTGGCAATTCCGGCCAAAATTTGAGAGGAGGATCGCGTTTCAAAAAGGAACCGTGGAGTGTGGCTATGGCAACAGGTGCAAATGTCCAAGTAAGGCTTGATCTAACTACCGCCGAGCCAGATTTTGATGCTGAGGAATTGGAACGGTTGACTCGGAACCTGGCTAAAGAACTGGGAGACTTGACCGAAAATACGAGATTGGTTAGAGCGTCAGCAGTTCCCGAGGGGAGTAAACCTGGATTAGCAGGCTTTATTTGGGGAGCATTGCAAGCGGAAATTAGTTTAGCGAATCTAAAAGCTTTTTTAAGTTATTTGGGCGAGCGATTTTACGGTAAGCCATTAACCCTTGAGTTTGTTGCTAACGGAAAAAACTATAAGTTGGAATACTGCAGCAAGCAGCAATTAGAAGATGCAGTGAAGGCGATCGAACGTCTGGCTCAAATCAACTGAAGGAGATCGAACGTCTGGCTCAAATCGACTAAGGAATAGCATGGCAAAGGTAGCGCTTTTGATTGGGGTGAGTCAGTATCAGGTCGGCTTTAGCCCCTTGCCGAAGGCAAAGCAGGATGTGGCAGCCATGCAAATAGCCTTGCAGGATCACAGCACAGAAGGGTTTGACCAGATTCAAGTGCTACTCGATCCGGACGTACAAACGATGCGCGTCAAGATTGAATCGCTCTTTTCAGACCGTTCAAAAGAAGATTTGATGGTGTTGTTCTTTTCTGGTCATGGCATTAAGGACGACTGGGGTAAACTGTACTTTGCTTCCCAAGACACCCGTAAATCCACATCAGGAGAGCTGATCCGAGCGACAGCTGTGTCGGCCAGCTTTGTGCAGGAATTGATGAGCCAGAGTCGTTGTAAGCGGCAGGTGGTGATTTTAGATTGCTGCTTCAGTGGGGCCTTTGCATTGGGAATGGAAGCTAAAGATAGCGGCATCGTCGATATCGAAACGCAGTTAGGGGGGGAAGGACGGGCAGTTCTCACGTCGTCTACCTCAACCCAATATTCATTCGAGGAGCAGAGCGCAGACCTCTCTATTTACACCCGCTACCTGGTGGAAGGATTGGAAACGGGGGCCGCTGATCTGGATCATGATGGCTGGATTGAGGTGGAGGAGTTGCACGACTATGCCAAGAGTAAGGTGCAGGCAACAGCCCCCGCAATGAAGCCGGAAATTTATGCGGTTAAGGAAGGCTTCAAAATTCGGCTGGTCCGGGCACGAATTGGCGATCCTAAATTGCTCTATCGGCAAGAGGCTGAGCGTTACGCTGATCGAGGCGAGATTAGTGGTGTGAGTCGTATTATCCTCAATACCTTACGGGAGCAATTGGCATTGTCAGCCGAGAAGGCAACCCAGATTGAGGAGGAGTTGCTGCGTCCTTATCGGGAGCGGCTGGAGAATTTGCAGCGGTATCGAGAGGCGGTACTGACCGCTGTTAAGTTGGGCTATCCCTTCAGCGAACAGACCCGCAATGACCTCAATCATTTCCAGGATATTTTAGGCTTGCGGGATGAAGATATTGCTCAGATCGCAGCTGAGATCAAGGCTTCGATGGAGAACCGCGAACAACAGTTAGTTCAGCATCAGCAAACAACAGAAGAGCCAACACCACCTTCAGAAACAGTCTCTCCTCAAGTACCACTTCAATATCGTGTCGAAACAATTGCACCACAGACAAAGCCAGAAGCTTCTCCAGTGAGTCCGCCAACCATTAATGTCAGCAATGGCGATGCTCTCAGCTCTGAGCAGTTTGGAGACAATTCCTACGCCAAATTGCGAGACTTGCTAGCGCTTAAAGCCTGGAAAGCTGCTGATATGGAAACAGCAAAACTTATGCTTAAGGCGGTTAATAAAGAAAGTCAAAGATTTTTAAGGTTGGAAGATATTAATAATTTTCCTTGTGAAGATTTGCAGATTATTGATCAACTTTGGGTTCAATACAGTGGTGGGAACTTTGGTTTTAGTGTCCAAAAAGACATTTATTCGAGTTTATGTTCCAGTTTAGGTGGTGTGAACAATGAAGGTTTTGTGCGGAGCGCAATATTATTTGCGAAATTTGCAAACCAATGGGGGAGATGGCAAAAATTTATTAAGCGCGTCGGTTGGAAAGATATTCAAAGAATTGGACGAAGTGAGGAGTTTAAGGGAGTGCTGCCATTAGGGCATTTGCCCTCCATTATATGGTGGACTAGGATAGGAGATCTGTGGAGGAACCGCCAACTGTTTAATTTAGTAGGTTCGGGGTTGATTATTTCATTGTCAGTATTTCTTGCAATTTTAGCGTATGGGTTTTGTCAACTTTGTTATGAATGGTTTGGGTATGATTCTGTTTGTTTGAATATTTTCTCGACGAGCGACTGTAGTACTACGGCGGTTGTCTGGGGATTTATTGGGTTTGTATTTTTGGCAGACGTGTTTTACATATTTGTAGAGTGGCGATTATACCAAGCGTATCGGGTGTGGGAAGTTCTTCTTTCGCGTCTTAGAAACTGACAAGCTTTTGAGGGGAGCATGTCACTTTTGCGTCTGGTTCTCTCGGACTTTGTGGAGAGGTCTGAAACAACTGTTCCAATTCGGTTCTGTGGAGATAGAGTTAACGACGCCCTGACTGTAGTGTGATTGCTGATCACGTAGGATGGATTGAGGCATGAAACCCAACACCCACAAGCTTTAGCTAGCTAAGCAATTGCTACTCACAGGTAATAGACGCAAGCTAACAACCCCAATGCACACCGCCGCCGAGAGGTTGTCGGTCGGTGTTTAAGGCTAACTGCGGCGGGTGATTGGGAACGTTAGGCAGCAACTGCTAAGTTGAAGGAGTCCACCCATCAGGGAGTTTTTTTATTTCTTCTAATAAGAAGTCTCCGTATACCCATATGCGAGCGTTATCGTAGAGATTGCTAAGAATAGGTTTTCGAGCACCAGATTTGTCCCAAGGTTGAAGATCAGAATCTAATTCACAAAAGCCAACCCAAGGATGGCCCTCTTGCTGTAATTCTTCAGACTTAACTATTACAGCCGCCAGAATAGCAAGGTCATAGGGCTTTAGGGAAAGTTCCATCGCACCAATAGATACTTGGCGCTCTAGCATTGGCTCTGAAAGTGGAAAAGCGTTCAGTCCAGGATGTTTCGCCAAAGCATCCAACCGTTCTGAAACTTTCGTCAGTTCATTGGCGACTAATCCATCAAATTGATCAAATATCCGAAATGCTGCCTTTGCATCCTTAACACTCACTCGACCTTCATCTCTTGCCCATCTAACAAACTTGCGTAAGTCTTCTGAGCGGGAGCGTGGAGTGAATCGTCGAGGTACAGTTTCGCGGGCTTCCGCTAAGCATATTGCAGGGACATATAGCTTAAATTCACCAGCATCAGCTTGTTGAAGCAATTGAATAGCCTGTGGACTTTGCAAATGCGCTGGGGCAGTAACATCTACTACCCAGTTTGTTTCAACTAAAACTACCTTAGGCTTCAACTAGCAACTTTACTCCACCTGGGACCAGCAGCCCTAATTTCGCCAAGTCGGAGAAGGCTCATAATTGGCTCTCCCAAAAGCTCTCTTAAGTCATTTGGCAAATTTTCGATGTTAGAAGTCAGTTTTAGTTTCTCAAGCCATCGTTGAACTTGCGATTCAAACTCAAGAGCGCGTTCTCCCCTCCATTGTTCGTCTGCGGGTGGCAGCAGAGAATCTGGAAGTCTTGCTTCACCAACTAGATTAATTGACTCACCATGGGACTTCTCTAAAGAGTCGCGGAGAAGAAAAATATGTTCACCAGATACGACTAGCCCAACTGAACAACCAATAGACGCCATAATGTATCTAAGCTGGTTAACAGCTTCTTGATTGCGAACATTGTTATCGTTGAGCTTGACCTCAACGATCATCAGATATTCCCCATCAGGGCTTATCACGACAATATCTGGATGAGCTTTTTTCATAGTCGCATTGTAGCATTGCCTAACAACGCCCATTTACCCGACCGATAGGGATTATCTTTTGAGCATTTGAGGCTGTCTGCGGCGGGTGATGGGCAACGTTATGCAGCATAGTGTGATCGCACATCGCTGTAGACTGGGTTGATGCAAGGAAACCCAGCAATCCTGGAAGCTATCAGCTCATTTTCGTAGGCTAGGTTTCGTGCCTCAACCCAGCCTCTTTTTCTCAAAACTAATAGCTGTTTCATGAAAACTGGCGATCGCCGCCTAACTATCTAGTGGCGCCAGATGGAACAGGGAGTTCTGGCTAGAATTGAAAAGTTGCCTGACACGAATGAACCGGGGTTTTAGCGATCATAGCAGTGCGATCGCTAAGCGGTGCGATTGATTAGCATTGCTGATTACAGGTATGAATCGATGGCTGTGACGCCTGGAGCCTCGTTCGTAGTCAGACAAATTCATGCCCTTATTCAGCAAAGTCTAGGGATATGTAGAGAACTATACTGAAGCTTTCAAGATATTCACCCAATAAGAGCAGATATATAGTTTGCAGTATAAGCATCCGTTTTGGTGTGATAGGCTGCGAGCTATCAGTATATTCAGCTCATTTGAGGTAGATAGACTGACAAGGTAGATCTAATATCTTGTTAGCTGGCTTCGTTTTCTTGTGAGGCAGTACAGCCAGGTCACTGGTAAGTATCCGGTATTGGGTAATCCGATTAAAATGGAAGCAATTCCACAACGTCCCAAAGGTGAAAAATGCCTACCTTCACCCTTACTAATGAGCAAGTCGTTGAGTTGGTCAAGCAGTTGCCCAGCGAGCAACAGACTGAGGTGTTTAGATTTTTACTGCTACAACAGTGGGGGCAGTGGGAATCCCTATCAAGATATGGATCAGATAGAGCTAGACTCGTTGCTCAAGAACGAGGTCAAGACTGGAATACAATGACTGAGGACGAGCGAGAAGCCCTTATTGACGAAGTGGTGCATGAGGATTAGTGCAGTACGCTGCTGTTTTCGATACCAACATTTTGATTGCCGCTCTCTTATCCACAAATGGTAATCCGTTTCGGTGTTTAGCTCTGGCCAGGATTGGGCAGATCGAGTCTGTGACCTGTCAGGAGATCTTGGGCGATCACGCAGGTTAGTGTTCCTTTTTTAGCTGGATTTTTATTAGTAAAGATGCTATACGTCACTTAAGATATCCTTTCTCATGCGGGCTCACCTGACGATATGTGAGACTACAGGTACAAACCTAGCAACCTAATTGCTAACCTCGTCCACCATCGTCGCATCGACTCAAAAACTGATGAAACTGCGTTCAATTGAGACCACCCCCAGTCCAAATTGCATGAAGCTAAATCTGGATGCCCCAGTGAGCACCAAAGCTATCACCCTTAACCAGGGACGTGGCGAAAAAGCAAAAAACGATCGCACGAATCCCAAAGCACCAGCATTTGCTCAAAAGCTGATGGCGATCGCGGGAGTGAAGTCCGTTTTCATCATGAACGACTTTATCACCCTGACTCGCCGGGGCAG
>JAKSDM010001391.1 GCA_022360135.1 Pseudanabaenales cyanobacterium
AGACACTCACCATCGATTTGAGGTGATTCGGCTATGGGAGCAGCCATTGGAAGTGTTTCTGAGCGCACCGGGTTTATTGCCTTTTGCTGTGTTGAGTCAAGTCACTGACCGATCGGAGGCGCTGAGGCAGGTGGCGACTCAACTTGAGACTATTCCAGACCGTCGTATGCAAAGTAATGTGACGGCCGCTGCCGGAATCCTAGCAGGGTTAATATTGGAGAAGGGAATGATTGAACAAATTTTGCGGAAGGAGATCATGCAAGAGTCGGTGATTTATCAAGATATTTTGCAAGAGGGTCTTCAGAAAGGCCGTCAGGAAGGTCTACGGGAAGGCCGTCAGGAGGGTAAAAAAGAAGGGGAGCGATCGCTTATCCTGCGGCTGCTCACTCATAAATTCGGGGAAATTCCGCCAGAGCTGCGATCGCAAATTGAGCAATTATCACTGGCGCAGCTAGAGGCGCTGGGGAAAGCGTTGTTAGACTTCTCAACCCCCCAAGAGTTGAGCCGTTGGTTAGAGAACAATCGAGCAGACCATGAATAGTCAGATCTTGTAGGTCAGGCTGAGTAGACGTAGGCTTTGCCTTCTCGCAGATTAACCCAACATCCACCGTTAGCGATCGCATACCAAGCATGCCGGATTGTCGCCGATGCAGTCCAAACCAGAATTCGTCATCTGCGCAACTTCCGCTTAGAGCTTCGGGTGGCTCAAAGGGCGCTTCAGGGGAATATAGTTGCCAAAGATGTGATGCTGATGCTGGTAGCGGGTAGTCCAACGGTTCGACAAATTCATCAAACACGAGGGAAACAACGAGCTATGGAATTTGCCTCTCATATTGTGCGAATAGCTGGCTTGAGGCGTTCTCAGCAGGTGCAAGACCTTGGGAAAAAGAACATCACCATAATAATTGCTGTTTGAGTTCGTTGAGATAAAGTTCAGCGCCAATGGGACCGGGCAATCCCCGACAAAGATAAGTGGGAATAAAGTATACTCGTCCGGCTTTACTGGCTTCGAGAGATTGAGCGATCGCATTTTCTTCCCATCCCTGCTTTAAGCGGCTCAACTGATGTTGTTCAAAGTTATCCATACCTCTAAGTTGATCAAATTCACTGGTATTACGCCCAAAAAGAATTATCGAGTCAGCGTTATTAAGTTGGGGTAGGGTTTCCAAGGAAATGGCTGTAGATCTATTCAGTTTTGATGCATCCCATCCAGGTGGGTAGACGGGTTGAAATCCCAAGTCTTCGATTAGAGAGCCACAACTATCTGGGTTACTGATAACACTAATTTCTGATAGTTGCATTGCGTCTAACATGAGTATCTTTGGATGAGCGGCGACGATAGGCGCAAACTCTTCACGGGCAATGGCGATTTGTTGCTGTATTTGGGCTATTAGTTCTTCAGCTTTTTCAGGTCGCCCAATGGCCCGAGCAACTGCCCGTAAATTGGTCTGTGTGTCAAACCAGTCGAATAGCAACGTGGGCGCGAGTTGAGAGAGCGTTTCGTATTGAGCTTTGTTAAACTCAGAGCCTAGGATCAAATCTGGCTTCAACTTAAGTAAGGCTTCGATCGAGGGCGTAAAACTCTGACCCACATTGGCAGGCTGAGTGATGATTCGATTGCCCAAATAGGGGATTTGCTGGCTGGGATTATTGTAGTGAGCATGATGGAATTCAAAATAGTCGCCAACGCCGACTGGCTGTCGCTCCAAAGCCAGCAACAGTTCTAGTAAGTTGGGACTCAGAACGGCAATTTTTTGGGGTTGACCGCAAATTTGCGTTTCTCCCATTTCGTGGGAGATGGTGCGGCAGTCTGCTAGTGATGCAGGCGATGGGGCAAGGGGATTATGGATACTATCCGCAAGATTGTTTGCTGCTCCATCACAAGCGGCGATCGCAACCGCCGTGAGCATCGTCGATACCAACAGTTTAGTCAACGGAAAAAAATTCACTGTTTAAAATCGCTTAAAATCGCGCCGAAATTGAACCAATCACAGTAAACGGATCGCCTGGTTCGATGTCATTGACATTATCAAAAGGGGCGCCTTGGATAAACTCCACGTCAAAAATATTTCTAAAGTTAAGGGCGGCTCGCCAATTCTTGCGTTCATAGAAAACGGCGGCATTGGTAATGAAATAGCTGTCAACCTCAAACGTATTGGCCCGATCGCCCGCTCGTTCCCCGACAAAATTGAACCCCAGTCCGAATCCTAATCCTTGCAAATCACCCGATTGAATTTCATAGGTTGTCCAAAGACTGGCGCTATTTTTAGGAACACCCGGCAGATCATTACCCACAGGAATGTCATTATCTTCTGTCACCTCTGCGTCAATATAAGAGTATGAGGCAAGCCAATTCCATCCCGGCAAAATTTCGCCCCGTAGGTCTAATTCAATCCCTTGGCTACTCTGTTCGCCAGTGGCGACAGAAGCGCCAAGAACAGCCGGATCAGAGGTGGCGACATTCTGTCTAGTGATGTTGAAATAGGCTAAGGAAGCAAACAGTGCGCCCTCTAGTAACTCGGTTTTAACCCCGACTTCATATCCTTCGCCTCGTTCTGGTTCAAGCAGCTCACCCTCTGCATTCAGGGAAAAACTCGGGGTAAACGATCGAGAGTAACTCGCATAAAGGGAAAGGGGTTCAATGGGTTGATAAACCATACCGACACGAGGACTGACAGCATTACTATCACCATCGGTATTGTTTAGGCTATCTTCAGTACTGACGGTATCGTAACGCAGTCCTGCCAGCAAGATTAGGCTGTCGCCGAAGGCAATTTGATCTTGCAGGTAAATGCCGAGTCTTCTAGTCTCAGAGTCCTCACCAAAGATAAAAGTTAGATCGTCTCGGTCAGGTCTTGGAACAGTTCCATACTCTGGATCGAAAATATTGAGAGGGAGTGGAGTAAAATCAAGGAACGTAGCTCCCTCGTTGAAACTGAGGTTCAAATCCGTTCCTGCTAGCAGGGTATGGTCGATCGAACCAGTTGCAAACTCACCGACAACATTAGCTTGGAGGGAATAGCTGGCAACGTCTTCATCTTGCGCTGCAAAAAAACGCGTGACGATGTTTGTGGTCTGATCAAAATCAAACGGAAGCGCCACGTCTGCACTCCGATCCTGCTCTGTATATCGAAACGCATTCCGCAATGTCCAGTTATCGCTAAAGCGATGTTCCAGAGAATATCCTACATTCAAGAATTCTCTCCGGTTGATATCATCCGGTTCATTAGTGATGCGATCGAACGGGATGTCGGCTACACCGTCGCCATTGGTGAAGGCCACTAAACCTGAATCAAACGGCAATTCCTCGTCGAGATAGTCCAGTGAAACTCTCAGATCGGTGAGATCGCCAATTTGCCAAGTGACAACCGGAGCAACAAAAATCCGTTCATAGTCAGTGTCAAAATCTCGAAATCCGTCTTCGCGGTTGTATACGGCATTCAGGCGATAGAGCAAGCGCCCGTCATCGCTTAAGGGGCCTGATAGATCGACCTGAGGACGGATCAAGCCAAAGCTGCCCGCCTGCAGTTCGATATTATAAGACAGCTCCGCTGTCGGTTTTTTAGTCACAAAATTAACCACCCCTCCCGGCTGAACCTCGCCAAACAGAATGGACGCCGGACCTCTAAGGACTTCAATACGCTCTAGGTAGGCAGTTTCCTCAGACGTTGTGGAGCCAAATAATCGAAAGCCATCCAGCAGAATAGGGGTTTGAGAAAAGCCGCGAATACTGATATCAGTAAATACCCCGCGATCAGAATCAGCCGACACCCCACTCACATTGCTCAAGGCGTCAACAATATTTGTTATCTGTTGGTCTTCGAGCACCTGTTGGGGAATCACCTGAATTGAAGCGGGGATGT
The DNA here is from genome assembly GCA_022360135.1 of Pseudanabaenales cyanobacterium. GTDB lineage: Bacteria > Cyanobacteriota > Cyanobacteriia > Phormidesmidales > Phormidesmidaceae > JAKSDM01. The sequence goes on from JAKSDM010001391.1 coordinate 3,864, forward strand.
CCAGAATCGGTGTATCTGTTCGGGTAGCGGTGCTGGCGTTAGGCAGATAATAATCGCTGTCTATCTGATCGCCTGTCACCACGATCCGAATCAATTCATCAGTTGGTGTTTGAGCCGTCGGGTCTCCTAGCGTTGCACTGACAATGACGCTAGAAGCACTCGTGCGAATGTCAACCATTGGCGGCGCATCAGTTCCGGTGATGGCAATCCGCACTCGATTATCCGGCAGATTGGTCACGTTGACCAGTGCGATCCCAGCAGCGGGATCACGGACTAAAACCTCCTCTCCCTCTGACAGATTCATCACAGTATTGGGAATATTGGCAATAACTGTATTTCCTGTAATTGAGGTTTTGGGGGCAGCCAACTCACCATTGGTTTCGAGTAGGAGAGTGACGCCTCCAATCGTCTCATCAACCTGAATGTTGGTAATCTCTATAACTGCATCCTGAGCCATCTGAGCCAGCCAGTCATCCACCGTAATGGCAACGCTGTCAATATGCCTCAGTTGGGCAGCCTCGGGTTGAGTGTCATCGGGCTGGACATTCTCCAGCAGCATGACCTTAACGCCTAGCTCAACCTCTGCCACAAATTGATTTTTTGTTTCCTCAGCCACAGCAGGTTGAATGACCAATGGCG
>JAKSDM010000385.1 GCA_022360135.1 Pseudanabaenales cyanobacterium
AATGAACTGTATCGCTAGATTGGTCACCTGAAGGTAGAGCGAGATTTTTTAGCCGAGCGCTCAGCCAAATTGGGCTTAGCGAACGAAAAACCTTGGTAGACCCAACCCATGATCATTTGAGTTTGGTACGGCAGTGTCAGTTATTGGGAATCAATCGCTCCAGTCTGTATTATCAAACAGTAGCGCCGTTTGGTGATTAGGGGCCATCATACTCTCGTTTTGCTATAGCTGAATTGGGTGGGCAGAAAGGGGTTAGAGTGAATTGATGTTAAGCCTGCAAAGTCTCATGGAAAAACCCGAAAGTATAAATAATATTCAATAAATAAACACATTTGCTTTTTTAAGAGAGCTTCACTATCAACATTAAAAGCTAGGATTATGTTCATAGTCAATGCATTTACCATCCTGCCACTCTCGACCACTTTTTTCGCAATCGGCTTTGCCTTCTTTAAAGGGAACAGTGACAGGATGCACGTCTTGACTGTTAAGGGTAGAGAAGTTCAGATAACGCAATTGAAAAGCGCCGAATATAGCTCCAATGCCAACTCCCATCAAGGCCAAAATGACAGCTATATTGATAGGCGTCCAGATCGGATTGAGGCTTCTCTCTTTAGCTAGCCGTTCTCTCGATCGCCGCTCTGTTCCCATCAGGAAAACGATATATATCCCCTTCGTAAAAATAAAAGGAATGGAGAAACGGAGATCTACAGGGTGACGGCGCCAGGAACGAGAGGCAAGCGCCGCTCGAAGTGCGCTGAGTTGAACATCACTAAAAGAGGTGATTACTTCAGGTGGCATTCGGCTAATCAACCGCTCAAAAGCGATCTCTCTTTTTTGAGAATGCTGCATAAGGTTCCTAAGGACTTAAAACTTGAAACACTAATCTATAGTGGAATGGCACTGAAATAAGAGTTTATAAATCGCTAAAAGCTCTGATATTCCGTAGGTGGGCATTGCCCACATGGCTTATTTCAGTGCCATTCATCTATAGTGCGACTGTCTCAGTTGCTAGCAACCGAGACAGTCGCACTACATTTACAATCTGTTTAGGATTGCTATATTATCTGGCTCAACAGTATTTATCTTGCCCACCAGACAATACCCATTCAACATCTGACGCAGCCAAAAATAAAATCCTGCAGGAACTATGAAGACATTATGGCTACTGGTTTCAACCTACGTTTAAGTGTCAAGTCAATTGCAAGGTCAATTGGCTGCTTAGCGGGCTGTGGTGAACACTACCCTGTGCAATGCCGTCCGATGAAGCAGATGAAGTTGTGCATAAATAGGGAATGAAGTAATGAATCAGCACAGA
>JAKSDM010001590.1 GCA_022360135.1 Pseudanabaenales cyanobacterium
AAGAACTTTCGCACAATTACTGAAGGGATTAAAGAACTCAAGCTGCACTATTGGCGGCGTCAAGCCTTTCTCACCGATGATCTGCAAGTGACAGCCGCTCAATTTCGGCGTCATAATACGGCGGGGCTGACCTTATTCGCCACGATCGATAGCTGGGGGAAGCTGATCTTTTTTTTCGCGATTGGGATAGTGCTTTTCATTCTGCCCAATCTGATCACGCTCAATCTCCAGACGCTCTCTGGCTATATCCTGACCTTTACTTATTTGTTGGGGCCAATGGAGAGCATCGTCAATAAACTTCCCTTTTTAGGGAAAGCCAGCGTTTCTCTGCAAAAGATTGAAGCATTAGGTCTCTCTTTATCTCATCGAGCCGAAGTGGCGACAATTCCGCCCAACCCCCGGAAAGACTGGCGCAAGTTAGAACTCAAAGGCGTAACCCATACTTATCGCAGCGAGCAAGCGGATATCGATTTTACCCTGGGACCGATTAATTTAGTGCTTCAGCCGGGAGAAATTGTGTTTATTATTGGCGGAAACGGCAGTGGTAAATCCACCTTAGCCAAACTGATTACCGGCCTTTATATTCCAGAAACGGGGGTGATTGGGTTAGATGGGCAGCCCATTGATCACCAGAATCGAGAATGGTATCGTCAACATTTTTCGGTGGTTTTCTCTGACTTTTATCTATTTGAGCGCCTGTTAGGGTTTGATCAGGCAGAGCTGGATATGCAAGCTCAGGGTTACCTGAAGCAACTCCAACTCGATCGCAAAGTTAAGGTTGACCAAGGCCAACTCTCAACCACAACGCTCTCCCAGGGACAACGTAAACGACTCACCTTGCTGACTGCTTATCTGGAAGATCGGCCGATTTATCTATTCGATGAATGGGCCGCTGACCAAGATCCCGCTTTCAAAGCCATCTTTTACACCCAGTTTTTACCAGAGCTGAGAGACAGCGGTAAAACGGCGCTAGTCATCAGTCATGACGATCACTACTTTGATCTGGCGGATAGAATCGTAAAACTGGACTATGGCCAGGTTAAATATGAACGACACCAGGCGCTCCCAAGGTCATGAATAAACCATTCTCACTTAGGTTGAACACATCTCGTGAAGGCAGGGTGTAGGGTGTAGGGTGTAGGGTGTAGTCAATGCAATTGAGAACCGTTATATTTAATCTGCTTAGCCAGTCGCCACCGGATTGGCGACTGGCTAAGCGGTTCGGTAGCGCTTCATTCATCTTCCTGTACAAGGTGCTTTGTTTCTGATCAAGCCAGCCTTACTTTTTGGGCCAGCCAGCTCGGTTTGCAACCAAGTTAGCCTAACTTTTGGGCCAGCCAGCTTGGCTTATAGCGAGGCCAGCCTGATTGCCAGCTGAGCCCGCTTGCTATCAACTGTTCTCCAACCAGGTTTCCAAATCCGCCATCTGTTTAAAGTCCAATAGAGCCTCGCCCAAATCCTCCAACTGCGCTAACGACAACTGCACAATTTGACCTTGGACTCCTGTCGGCATCTGACCCAATCGGCGGCTGAGCTGACGTAGGATAAGCGATCGCTCCCCTTCCTCCTTACCCTGTTGTAGCCCTTCTTCCTTACCCTGTTGTAGCCCTTCCTCCTTACCCTGTTGCAGCCCTTCTTGAATGCCTTCCGCCTTGATTTCCTGGTAAATTACCGACTCCTGCATGATTTCCCTCCGCAGAATCTGCTGAATCATTCCCTTCTCCAATACTAACCCCGCTAGAATCGCTGCTGAGGCCGCCACGTTACTCTGCAATCGCTGTTCTGTAATCTCTTCAATCTGAGTTGCAACCCGCCGTAATGTCGCAGCGCGGTCAGTAGTTTGACTGAGCACTGCAAAGGGCAATAAACCCGGTGTGCTCAAAAAAACCTCCAATGGCTGTTCCCATAGCCGAATCACTTCAAATTCGTGCTGGGTGCCTGGTATAGAAAACACAGTTTGCTGCACTTGTTCGGATCCGCTCTCCTGCAAGTAAATCACCACCTGCCGCATGCGTTTGTGAGGGAAGCGGCGATAAACCCGTACGCGATAGTCCAGCATCCGAAAAGGCATGTTTGGATCGGGCTGAGTCTGAAACTCCACATGCAGGACTATTTCATCCGATTGCAACAACATCAGAGCATCTGCCCGAATTGGTTCCAAAGAAAGCTCGGAGGGACTCAGCTCCGTGAGCGTAATTGGCTCTCCCAACAGCCAACTGGCAAAATCAGTTGAGAAGGTTTCGGCCAGGAATCTGCAAACCGTATCAAACATAGCGGCATTGTAGCAGCCTATAGTGAGGAGACGTTAGACCAAGACGCCATATTTTTTACTAATCACTTAATTGCACTCTCCTGGTCTGGCACAGCTAAAGTAACGCACGAGATTACAGAGCTTTGGCGCTTTAACAGGCATCCACAATTGGCTCCATTTTAGCTATGTCACACCCCGCCTACAAACCAAAGATCCCCGCCAACACAGGCCAAACCTTCTCCAGCGTAGTCGCCTGCCGTTTCCGACAGCCCCGCCGCCATCCCCTTCAGCATCGTCATCGCTCGCTTCGCCAGCTTTTGCAGCGCCCCTTCTTGAGGCTGCCGCCCGGCTTCGGCGATCAACTTGAGTTCAGCTAGGGCTTCGGCTTTGTCCTCATCAGCCAGTTCGCTGTCCGTGTCTATGGCGGTCTTGAGTTGAGTCAGCAGGGCTTTAAGGTCGGGTTTGGCGAGGGGGGAGGCGGCAACTGGTTGATCTGGTTGCTCACCTGGCCGCTGATTTCCCCCAGGTTAAGGGTGGAGCTGGTGACATCGCCGGTGATGTTTACGGTGCGGCTGTAATCATTTCCCTGCATCGCTTTACTCTCCGCAGTGGCTTTAACGTCAACAGTAATCGGGCGCTGGGCCAGAAGTTTAACCACCTCTTGCATATTGGCGTTTTGTTGGCGGAAGTCGGCAATTTGCTCATCTTTAGCGTCTAGCTGCGCTTTGTAGCGAGCCTCTGCTTCTTTTAGCGCCAACGCATAGGTCTCGGCAAAGGACTGGTGAATCGCCATAGCAATTCGCACTTGGGTTGAGCACACCTTATGAATCGGGGTGTGGGGTGTAGGGTGTGGGGTATAGTCGGGGCGCATGGGGCTTAGATCTCTGGGGCTTAGATCCCTGAGTTCTTGAAGAGCCCAGGGATCTGGGCTACCGTGTACACAGATTTTGAGCCCAGTAGCCAGAGCTGATCGATGATACGGCAGTGGCCACCGGGAGTGAAGCGTATTCAGCCGCACTGGAAGTGTACCGCTACGCCAAAGCCAACGGTGCAGTGGCCGGGTTAGATAATTTAGTCGATGAGAGGGGGCAGCAGTTTGTCCTGGATTAGAGAACTTCCATCTCATGATCTCACACCTGTAGAGGCGAGCTGGTCAGCGTCCACTTTTATAACACTCGGCAGTTAGCCTCAGAACTGCGATGACGCTGATAATCAGCTAAGCGCTTAACTGTAATCGATCACACACCCGCAATTTCCAAGTCATGAATGGTTAAGTATTTCGAGGTTTATT
>JAKSDM010001428.1 GCA_022360135.1 Pseudanabaenales cyanobacterium
ATGGAGAATAGGAGATTCGAACTCCTGACCTCTGCGGTGCGATCGCAGCGCTCTACCAACTGAGCTAATTCCCCATCAACCAGCCCCTGTACAGGCTGTTATTCAATCCAATCGCCTCAGTATCTTAGCAAACAACTTATCGCTAATAGCTAACCGCCATTATCCCCTCTGCTCCTGCAGGAAAGCCAAATTCCTGTTGGCTGATTGACTTAACGCCGCGAGTCACCTGATGCACTAGCCACACAGTGTGAGTCCGGACAGCGCCAAATCCAGCAGCACCCATCCAAGCATCTAGATTACCTTCGGAATAGGCGCGAATATAGGGTTCTTCAAACAGGTCCATGAGCCAAGGTATCTGGCGCAGTGCTTCTTGATTCCCATCTAAAATCAAGACCTCTCCGCCAACCGAGAGCAGGCGATAACATTCCTGCAGAATCCGTTGAGTAATGACAGACGGGGTTTCGTGAAACAATAGAGAAGCGGTGACTAAGTCGAAGTGGTGATCCGGGAAGCCAGTTTCTTCAGCCTTAGCGTGAACGAACTGAATGTCTAATCCGGCAGTCTGCGCCTTATCGTCTGCGGCTACTAGCATGTAGGGGGAAAGGTCTAGACCGATGACATCCGCTTCAGGAAAGGCTTGTTTTAGCATCACGGCGGCGGAGCCCGTACCACATCCCAAATCGAGGATGCGACGAGGCTTGCACTGAACGGCGTCGATTAATCCCTGACGCACCCAAGTTTCGTTCGGCGGCAGTAGGTATTGGGTAATTGGATCATAGGAGACGGCGGCATCGACATTCAAATAACCGCCTTTAATATTGTGGAAGTTTTGGCTTTTGTAGTAGTCGGGCGTGACCAGGTCTGGGCGGCGGAGGCGATCGCTGCCGCCTTCCCAATCAATCCGATGATAATAGGCGAGGAGGGCTTCGCGATCAACCAAGAAATTCTCGAAGATAGGCGCCAAAAAGCGTTCAAAAATCGTTTCTGACTGAATGGTCATAATGCAAGGTGGATAAAGGAAAATAGGGATCTCGACGCAGAAACCGCTAGTGAGAAATATAAGGGATGTAAAACTTAATATAACTTCAAGAACATGAAAATCCCAGTTTAAAAGTCTGATAAAACCTGATTCAGACGCTGAGGAAAGACTCAATATTTTCTACCAAAGCATCTATCAATGCTAGTTTTGCTTTAAATCTGCGGTGAGGGCGTGGGTTGCCTATAATGGGAAAAATCGATGAAACGCCTTCAGGGTAAGGATTTCAAAGAGCTATTCCATAAATCGCTGCAAGGCTTATGCTGCAAGCGTTTTGGGCTATTCATCCTATCAGACGGAACCCGCGCCAACATCAGCAATCAGCAGAGAAAAAAACGTCCTATCCATTGAGGGCGCGAATATTAGTCACCCATTATTCAGACTATGCAGCAGGATAATACTTCCTATCAACCCCTGACGGAAGAGCGCATCCGACGAATATTGGGGGGATGGCTTCAGATGCAATGCGTCAATTCAGGCAAAGGTGTGATCGACAGTTCAGTTAAGCAGCCTACTGCTCTTTTAAGTGCCTACTACCGTTTGATGGAGATTTACTGCACCGTCAAAATTGGCGGCGTTAAAGGGCAAATCGAGGCCGCCCAAGCGTTGTTAGCTCGTGAAAAAGCCGCCCTGGAAGCAGAAATAGCGGCTGTAGACACCCCAAACGCTTGCCCTCAACAAATCAGCCTGTTGAAGCAAGAAATCTTAGAACTCGAAACCTCTACAAACTGGCGTATCTCGCAACTCAAGACGATTCAGACTGAGGAAGAAAGGGCCGTAGGTAACTGCCTGTTAGAGATCGAAACCGCTTTAGGTTTCTACAGCCAGGATTGAACTCTGAATGCAGACTTGTTTATAGTATTTTCACCTGTGGGGAATATATCTCAGTCAAGCCGGGGTATAGGGTGTTGGGTGTAGTCAAGGCAAATGAAAACCGCTATAAAACGGGAGGCGTTACTTAATGGCGGTATGATTTTGCCCATGATCGGGTTGACTATTTTTACAAGCAACTCGGCTGCCTGAAATAGTATTGATGTTCTATCGCATACTCTTTAAGCTATGGAGAATGCCGGTTGCAAAGCAAAGTAGGATGAGCAGCCAAATTACCATGCCGGGTAAAAATGACAAGAGCCCAAAGCCTCTAAGCATCCAGACAATCGTTGTGAGCGCCAATAAACTCAAAAAAAGCTGGGTTCCAGGGGGTATGCGGGACCAAAAAGACATCGTCCTATCCTCTCATCAACGATGTGATTGTCAGGTATGCCGTCAGCAGAAGGCGCGCCTCTATTCTGGTATGACATACAAACTCTGGCATGGTATGCAAACAAATGAGAGGTCTGCCGCTGGTTGCCAGCTTCACCAAATATTCACCAATACTTCAAAGGTTAACTAATTTTATCGAAATTTCAATTTTAGCTAATGTTCACCTGATGTTTCTACTGAGTTAGTTGGGGATAATACCCTGTAAAGAGAGAAGTTATTTCTTGATGAGAGGAATGTGACTCCTATGTGATTACATCCATTCCTGAGTTCAAGACATAGGAAAGGAGATGAGCCGACATGATTGTGACTAATAGTGCTACGCCCCAGCCCAGTCTGTCTAATCAAGAGGCGGATTTAGGGACATTGGGCGTCGATCGCGCTGCGCTGTTGCAGGGCGAAATTTTACTGGAAACTCGGTCCCACTCTGTCTGTGGCGGAGCGGTGACTGCTCAAATGTATTTACCCATGACGCGATCGCAAGCCTGGGTTCAACTCACAAACTATTCTCGTTGGATACATTATTTTCCAGACATTGTTCAGAGTGAAGTGTTAGAACATAGCATCCGCCGCTCTCAAAACTGCCGCCGTCTCTACCAGGTGGCGAGAAAGGCGTTCCTGATGTTTACGGCTCAGGTGGAGATCTACCTAAAAGTCTTCGAGACTCTGCATCAGCAGATCCAGTTCCGACTTGAACGAGGCGCTTTCTCTGATTTTGCCGCCGACCTCACCCTGCAGGATTATGAAAAAGGAACCCTTTTAACCTACTCGGTACAGGCCACCCCATTGATCCCGGTACCGAGTTTTTTAATTCAACAAGCCATTCAGCAAGATTTACCTGGCAATATGAAAAAGATGCGACAAGTGATTTGTCCGTAACTTTTTGGCATGCTCAAAACCGTCAAGAATGGCTTAATCATTGGGATCGGCTATATGCTGTCTCCCCTATCGTGGTGGAATGACCTGTTTTTCAACTTACCAATCGCCTATGGATTTGGATACCTTGCCAGCTGGATTGCCCCGGATTGGTTCTTGCCG
>JAKSDM010000398.1 GCA_022360135.1 Pseudanabaenales cyanobacterium
ACTGTGCTCGATCGCCGTAGAGATGATGGACATCTAGCGGCAAATCCGCCTGAGTTTGACCCCGATGGAATACCGTCACCTGGTGTCCCTGCTCAACCAGCTGACGCACGACATAGGGACCAATAAAATGAGTTCCTCCAAGACATATCGAAAACAAGCTGATTGCTCTTAAATAGAGACCATGCAAATTAAATGTTCTCAAAGATATTGCTTTAACCAATCAGCGATAACGCTTTCCATTTCAACAATCTCGGCTTGTTGTTCTGGCAATGAGTTTGACGCCAGATCAATGGCATGTCTTAAATGGTGAAATATTCTCAGTGACACCCTTTCAGGATGATTAATCTGCTGATACTCAGTTTTGAGCGCATTGTACAATGTCTCTATATTCTCTAGATTGAAGATTTCATCTTGAGCGCCATGCACAAACAGAATTGCAGGCAGTGGCTCTCTTTGAGCAATCCCCTTTGAATGAGCTAAGAAATCAAGGCGGGTTCTGGCTGCCTCAGATTCCTCAGACCATATATACTCTGATTTAAGCTCAGGATATTGCTGCTTCAGCGTTTCATAGGACGCCTGGGTGAATTGTTCGTAACCGGCTACCACAGCTGAAAGGTCTTTCGTAACACCCACAAGCACAACTGCTTGAATGGGGAATTGATCGCCTGCAAGGGTTAAAAGTGCGGCGAGACCGCCTGCGGAAAAGCCAAATAAACCCAAAGGAGAGTGGCTATCTAAATCACAACGCGATCGCAGTTCCTCAATCACCTTGGGCAACTCTTGGACTGCTTGTTCAACCACAGGTAAAAGCAGTTGCAAGACATAATCTTCCGTCAGTCGGCGCATCAACTCTTCATCACCGACTGACCGTTGACCAAAAAGCGGCAACCCTAAATAGGCTTTCCAAGCATCGACCTGTTCCAGCGGAAACGCCTCAGCAATATCGGCTTCTCCCTTCGGAGAAGCGAAACCGTGCCAGAACATGATCAAAGGAGTCTGACGATCACGCTTGACGGGCGGACGCAGTAGCAGCGGAACACCCGCAATTTCTAAGGATTCTAAACCAGGCATTAATACCTCCAGAATAAGTCATGGTTTCTTCATGCATCTAATCAAAAGCTGGATGGCTATTCTCTCCCCGAGGATTCTTCAAAATCACCCATTGCCCCTAAGCGAATAACAACATTTCTTCATCCGCATGAAACAACTTGATCAATCAGGCCATAATCAAGGGCGGCTTGCGCCGACAGAGAAAAAACTCGCTCGGTATCCTCTAAAATCTTCTCGACCGATTGTCTCGTTCTCGACGCCAAAATTTCAGCTAGCGTTTGCCTTAGCTGCAACAGTTCTCTAGCCTCAATATCAATCTCAGTCACCGATCTTTCCCCTATGACATGCATCGGCTGGCTTAATCTTATGCGGGCGTTGGGAAGCGCCAGCCGTTTACCGGCTGCGCCCATGGCTAAGAGAAAAGCAGCTGCGCCAACAGCCATCCCTGTGCAGACGGTCATGACATCACTGCTTAAACATCGCATCGTGTCGTAAATGGCTAGACCAGCGGTGAAGGATTCTCTCCCCGAACCCCCTTGGGAATTGATATACAGTCGAATATCACGGCCAGTCTCTTTACCTTCTAAGTAGACCATTGCGGCTATTGTTTGGTTTGCGATCGCGCTATCAACAGCTTGATTGAGAAAAATAAGCCGTTCTTGAAGCAGTCGATCGTAAAGGTTTAGTTCCTGACTTTCTGGCTGCTCCGGAACACGATGGGGGACTTTAGGAATATTGGCGGGCATAAGTACGCACCCTCCATGGTGGAAATTTCAACAAAATTCCTGGCGCAAACGGTAATTCTTTGAATTTGAATAGGTTGTCTCGTTATGCAACCGCTAGATGGGGCAACCCGTTTGGTAGGGCTTCAGTCGATTTAGAGAAGGTCAAGCAGCGCCTGTTGCGATCGCAGGTCGCAGCCAACACGTCTGTATTGACGGGCAGCCTATCCCTGTCAAGCTCAAAATATTTAAGCAAATGCTTAATTGAAATTAGTATAGATAAGCATTCGCTTAAATGTCAACCCACTCCAGTAACTGCTACTAGCAGCTCAAGAGGGGCTGCTTGAGGATGAATATGAACGAGTAAAAGGGCGGTTTTTGGCCGAAGACTTCATAAGGCGCGCCAGTCAATCCATGCAGACAAATGACCACCGCCTCCACCCCGCTGGCAGGTTGGAGATACTACGGTCTCGCCTCTGGCGACAACCTTGCTGCAATGTCAGAGGTTAACGGGTCGAACCCTGAAAAGTATGGTTGAGGCTGCATAGTCTTTACAAATTGTTGAATCAACCATACCGTTTTTAGGGGCCAAAGGGTGCTCTATGCTGTATTTATACCTATACTCCTAGGAGGTTGGCGGATGGAAACTCCCTACGATGTTGTGGTCGTTGGCGCTGGACCTGTCGGATTGGCAACCGCCCTTGGCTTGCGCCAGCGAGGCGTCGACAATCTTCTAGTAGTCGAACAAGCTCACACCTTTCGTCGAGTTGGCCAGGTGGTGGACCTGCTTCCCAATGGGTTGAAAGCGCTCAAATATTTGCACCCTAAGGCTTACGAAGAGGTCAAAAGAGCAGCTGGCGGATTCCATAACCCGCCACAGGCCAATCAAAAAACGATTGAGCCGATAACTCAACCACAAAACTCACCGAAGACTACACCAGCATGGGTTTATAAAAACCTGAAAGGACAACCCATTCGATCACTCTCTCTTAACTACAACCACTGGCTTAACGAATATGGAGAGGGTCGAGTATCAATTCCTTGGTATGATCTACAGACAACACTGAGACACTTACTGCCCCAAGATCGGGTCAAGGTTAATCACCGCTGTGTCAATCTGGTGGAAGAGCCAGAGTCTAGGCGTATTCGGGTAGAGTGTCTCTCCAATACCGGCACAGAAGCCAACCCCTATGCTCATTGGGCAGTCAAGCCGCAACAGAATGGCTCCCAAACCCAAACCTCAGAGATCTTTTCTCCACCATCGGAAACCAAAACAATTTGGGCCCGACTCGTGGTTGCCGCTGACGGGATCAACTCTATGGTTCGTAGGGTTCTTTACCAAGACTGCCCATACTCTGCCTATGCCCGTCCCGAATATTCCGGGTTTGCAGCGATCGGATGTACGGATATGGGTGAAGCGTCCAATGATTTGGAACCCGTTCTGCAGGATCTTTTCCTGCAGAACTTACCGCTGGTGACAATTTCCAATCATCAGGCATGCACAGATTCTGCCTGTATAGAAGCCCCCAGGATAATGTTGTTTCGCAGACCCAACGGCCAAGTTGGGTATCTCATGCATGCAGCTTTACCTCTG
>JAKSDM010001652.1 GCA_022360135.1 Pseudanabaenales cyanobacterium
CAGAAGAAGAAAGGGATGAGTTGGCGCTCAGTTGGCTCCCATGCCTTAGCCATCCTCAAGGTATTTGAACTCAATGGTCAGTGGCGCCAACTGTGGTTTCCAAATGCTGCTGCCTAAATCCCCAGATTTTTTACAGGTGGAAGTTTTTAGGTGCTCCTAACCGCCAGACGCCCCCTTTTGAGTCACTTTCCCATTCCATGTCGTGTTCTTCGCAAAGGGCGCTCGCTGGCGGGGGTCAATGTCATGCAGTAAGCCCATTAGGGCGGGTACCACTGTGGGGGTCAAGAGCGTGGAGAAAGTCAGTCCTCCTGTAAGGGCAATCCCCAACCCCTGGTAGAGTTCGGCCCCCTCTCCCGGAATGACGGCCAGGGGTAACATACCAAGAACACTGGTGCTGGCGGACATGAGAATGGGCCGGAGGCGATCGCGGGTGGCCAGATACAGCGATCGATAATATTCTTCGCCCTCTTGCCGCTGCAATTGGAGGGCTCGGTCCACCAGCAGAATAGCGTTGTTCACCACAATGCCGACCAGGATAATGAAGCCTAACCCCGTGATCATGTCCAGCGGTACAGTTACGCCTGGAATCAGATTAGCCAGCACAATACTCAGCACCGCCCCAGTCAAACCAATGGGAACAATGGCCATAATCACCAATGGATAAAGGAAAGAGCGATAGAGTGCAACCAGTAATAAATAGATAATGAATAACGCGAAAACGAACGTAGAGCTGAGCTGAGCTAGGGTTTCCGCCAGTTTGTCGGCTGATCCCGACAGCTGCAATCGCATCCCCGGCGTTAACTCCGCTCGCAACGGCGCCAACACCTGATTTTCAGCTTGTTTCACCAGCTTGCCTAGAGGCGCCGTAGGGGCAAGGCTCGCCGTCAGGGTGATCGAGCGCTCTAAATTGACGTGGTTGATCCGATCGGGGCCTGTCGTTTCAACCACATCGGCCACATCCGTCAGCTGCATCCGCTGTCCGTTCGGACTATAGAGAGAAAGCTGACGCAGGTCCTCCGGGGTTTTAACAAAGGTATCTTGCAGCTGAACCGTCACATCCAACTCTTCACCGTCGGCTACGAAGTCAGAGGCCAAACGACCGCCCAGCGCTGCTTCTACCATGGCTCCGGCGTCAGACGCATTGAGTCCAACTTCGGCTAAGCGGGCGCGGTTGGGGAGAACCTCCAGTTGCGGCGCCCCCGCCACATAGTCAGAGCGCACGTTGACTACGCCGGGTAACCCTTTGAGCTGATCAGAAATTTCCTCAGCCAAGCTATCTAGCGCCTCCAGATTAGGCCCCATGAGCTGGACTTCAAATTCCTTACCCGGGTTGCGAAAAATGGAGGTTCGAATCGGAAACATGAAGCGATAGCCGGGATAGCTGAAACTTTTGGGAATCAGGCGGCTGGCAAAGGCGTCCAGCCCTTGGCCGCTGGCGAAATCGGGTTTGAGGGTGATCGCCATCGCTTTAAACCGAGGGGAATAGATAAAGAAAAACCGCTCAACTTCCGGCTGCGATTGCACGAAGTCTCGGGGTTTGGCAGAAAGTGCGATCGCCTCCTGAACACTCGTACCCGGTAAAGTTTCACTCAACCACAGAATTAAATTACGATTCCCTTGGGGGAGATAGTCAGCGGGCGGCAACAGCAAGGCGCCGACGACAAATAAAATGATCGGCAGCGATAGGGCGATCAGTCGCCTG
>JAKSDM010001497.1 GCA_022360135.1 Pseudanabaenales cyanobacterium
AAGGAGTGATTTTTCATTGGCTAAGGCCTCTTCAGATTTACCCTTTCCCGCTTATTTTGACATCTTGGTGGTTGGGGGAGGCGCTGCCGGTCTGTATGCCGCGTTGTGTCTGCCAACCTCTCTGAAAATTGGGCTAATTACTAAAGATACCCTCTCTCTTTCTGCAAGTGATTGGGCTCAAGGGGGTATTGCAGCTGCGATCGCTTCGAATGATTCTCCCCAACTACATCGTCAGGATACCCTCAAAGTAGGCTGCGGACTCTGTGATCTAGACGCTGTGCATCTATTAGTGGAGAAGGCCAGTCAGTGTATTGATTCGTTGGTCGCAATGGGGGTCATCTTTGATCGACAGGGAGATCGTCTGGCCCTGACTCTGGAGGCGGCTCACTCCCGTCCTCGAGTGCTGCACGCCGCCGATACAACTGGACGAGCTGTGGTTTCGACCCTCACTGCTCAAGTGTTCAGTCGTCCTAACATCCAGGTTTTGCCCCAAACCTTTGCCCTGGAACTTTGGCGAGATTCCATTACAGGTGACTGTAAAGGTGTGAGTTTGGCCTATCGCAACCAGATCGTTTGGGTGCGAGCAGGGGCTGTGGTGCTAGCAACCGGCGGCGGCGGTCAAGTTTTTTCTAAAACCACTAACCCCATTTCAAGTACGGGAGATGGCGTTGCGATCGCCTGGCGCGCCGGAGCCAAATTGCGTGACCTCGAATTTGTCCAGTTTCATCCAACAGCGCTCAATCAGCCCGGGGGGCCCCGCTTTTTGATTAGCGAAGCAGTTCGGGGAGAGGGGGCCCATTTGATTGATACATCGGGTCGACGGTTTGCCTTTGACTATCACCCGGCTGGCGAACTTGCTCCCCGAGATATAGTCAGTCGGGCGATCTTTACCCATCTCCAGAAAACGACAACGGCAGAAGCGGCTCAAACCGCTTGGTTAGATTTGAGATCCCTTGAACCAAACCGGATGCGCCATCGTTTTCCCAATATCATTCAAGTCTGTCAAAAATGGGGAGTTGATCCTTTTCAGGAACCGATTCCGATCTCACCGGCTGCTCACTACTGGATGGGCGGTATTATGACAGATTTGGACAGTCGAACCTCCATTCCAGGGCTCTATGCAGTGGGGGAAAATGCTAGTACTGGCGTTCATGGCGCTAATCGGTTAGCTAGCAACTCACTGCTGGAATGTTTGGTTTTTGGCGCTCAGTTGAAATATCTACAGTTATCTCCCTCGATCTCCAAAGGCGAGCATACTCAAATACCCCCAACTATTTCCTTAACCTCTCTCGAAAAAGCCATTGATAGATCACAGTCGATGGATAACTGGGAGGCTGAGCATAAACGATTGATGCTCTGGCGGCAGGAACTTGCTGATCTTGTTTGGCAAAGTGCGGGGATTTGTCGTGACCAACTGACAATGGACTCAGCGATCGAACAATTAGAG
>JAKSDM010000408.1 GCA_022360135.1 Pseudanabaenales cyanobacterium
AGTATAAATTGCCACTTTAGAGTAGGCTCTTTCATGCATGGAAATAGCTTAAAGTACTTCTTTTTTTGTTCAGGTATCCATCATTAAAGTAGCTTTTTTGACTGTTATAGCAGTCTTAAATCAGTCCTAAATCTTAGGAAACGAGGATCATTGCCGAATAGAGATGGCAAAGCTGTAAAAGAACTTTTGTATTTACAAATCATCTAGGATTGCTGGGGCAATCCTAAATCAGTTCTAAACTCTATGAGACGAGAATTATTGCCGAATAGGGATGGCAAAGCTGTAAAAGAACTTTTGTATTTACAAATCATCTAGGATTGCCCTATAAAAAATAGTCTTGAAAGTGAATTCTATCTAAAATTTCTACATTAATCTTTTGTTAACTTTTTATTAACTTTGCATTAACTTCATTTTTTTTGAGGCGGAGTCAACCAATAATTAATCTCAGGAGAAGGTTTCAACATCTCTCATGAGCAAGCTCTGTGATAGTAACAGACTTATTTCTGTTGACAGATAATTTAAAGGACTGAAATATCGCACTTTTGTCTTTTGAATACGCCGGCTTGACAAAACCTTAAAAAGGTTCAATCAAGCTTAAGTGAATTAATTAAACGGATGAAAAGGGGGTGCGTTTTGGAAAAACGGAATAAGGCATTAATGCCTTTAGCACTCGACCTCTTGTTGGAGAGCTTACCTGCAGATTTAGGTCCAGAATATCGGCGTCGGATTGAAATCATGCAGCGCGCCGTGATGGGTCAATCTCAAGCCGAAATCTGCGCTGCTTTAGGATGCGCTCAGGAAACAGCGCGGTACTGGATGTCCATTGCCGAGACCGGAGAGGTATATAAATGGAAAAGTCACCCTCTGGGCCGACCTAAGACAATTAATGACCAGTATCTTGAGCGATTGCAAGAACTGGTCAGCCAGAGCCCCAGAGAATATGGCTATCCATTTCAACGGTGGACAGCCCAGTGGCTAAGTAAGCATTTGGCCAAAGAACTCGGAATTGAAGTGAGTGGCCGCCATGTCAACCGTCTGCTCAAACAGATGGGGCTTTCCACCCAACTGAGACCTAAAATACGAAAACCGGAAACATCTGAACCGTTGAGCAAAAGGAGAGCTGGCATTACGATCGGTGACCTCCAGTCAGCTTCATTGCCAGAATTTCTTGGACCATCCAATCTCAACAACGCAGTAGACGGACATCAATAAACATCACAATACATAAGCCCTATGGCGGCTTCTATTGATGTCCAAGCGCTAAGCGCCACTCATTTATAAATACCCTTTAATCATTTTCTTTTGGGATTGAAAGTATGAAATGGCTATTTCACAACATCTGTTAGACCAGCAGCTTGCTCACACCCTAGGCCAGCCCCTTTCAGACCAGGAATTGTCACATTGTCTGAACCAGATTGAGATTCTAGAACCCACGATCGGCAAGTCGTTCTGGCGATCATCAGAGGCTTCCCCCGGGCTTTACATCATCCTGGCAGGTAAAGTCAGGCTGATTGATCCGGTTGATACGTTAATCACATCCCTCCAGGCAGGGGCATCCTTTGGTGAACTCACCCTATTTCCAGAAGAGGACTTTCAACCCTACTCGGCCAGGGCTTCTCTGAATCTGAAGATTGCTCATCTTAATCAGGGGTGTTTACAAGCCCTGATCCATAAATACGCCACGGTGCGAGACCATCTGCATCACCAAGCAGTTGTGCGGGATCAGCTGCTGCGCTCTGTCTCAGCTGAAGCTGACCAATCGGTTGAAACCGGGGTTGGAGCGCCCCCAACCCTGGAATCGTCTTCCCCCTGGGTTGAGCTAGACACCCCACGCAAGCAAGCCAAGCAAACTGTTGGTCGAGCTTATTTCCCCACCCCCATAGTGAAAGTGGGTCACTGGTGGCGGCGCGTGAGTGGACGCTATCCGTTTTTTGAGCAACAAAGCGCCTCTGACTGTGGGGTTGCTTGTCTGGTGATGGTGGGCCGCTACTGGGGTAAGCGCTTTAGCGTCAATCAACTGCGGAGTGTCGCCAATGTCAATCGCGACGGTTCGTCACTGCGGGGTTTAATCACAGCCGCAGAAACCATTGGGTTTTCTCACCGGCCTGTCAAAGCTGACCTCAAAAGCTTAGCCAGACAACAGCTGCCTGCCATTGTCCATTGGCAAGGAAATCACTACATTGTGGTCTACAAAGTAACCCCCAATCGCGTTATCGTCGCTGACCCCGCCCTGGGTCAGCGAGCCCTCAGCCATGCCGAATTTCAAGCGAGTTGGACTGGCTATACCTTATTGTTGCAACCTACAACCTTTTTTCAGCAGGCGCCTGAAGCCAAGCAGAACATCTGGAAGTTTTTCAAACTCGTCAGACCGCACGGGGTGGTCCTGCTTGAGGTGGTGTTCGCTTCGATCATGATTCAGATCTTTGGGTTGTTCACACCGCTGTTTACCCAGTTACTGTTGGACCGTGTGGTTGTACAGCGCAGTACGCTGACGTTAACAGCGATTGGGTTAGGTCTGTTAATCTTTAGCTTGTTCGGGGTGGCGATGTCCGCCCTGCGGCGATATCTTATCTATCACACCGCCAATAGACTCGATCTGGCGTTGATCATCGGTTTTATTAACTATACCTTTCGATTGCCCCTCTCGTTCTTTGAGTCTCGTTATGTCGGAGACATTACCTCCCGCGTTCGAGAAAGCCGGAAAATCAGGGACTTCTTAACGGGCGAAGCCTTAACCACTATGCTCGACTTAATGGCAGTGTTTG
This sequence comes from Pseudanabaenales cyanobacterium, assembly GCA_022360135.1. GTDB lineage: Bacteria > Cyanobacteriota > Cyanobacteriia > Phormidesmidales > Phormidesmidaceae > JAKSDM01. Next base: position 2,766 of record JAKSDM010000408.1, read on the forward strand.
TCTATGTTGGGTTAATGTTCTGGTATAGCTGGCAGATGGCTCTGCTGGCGTTAGTGATTGTCCCTGTATTTACCTTATTAGCCCTGATTGCCGCCCCCTTCCTGCGGCGGATCTCGCGAGAAATTTTTAATGCCAAAACAGTCGAGGGGCGTTATCTAATCGAAGCGCTCAGCGGAATTAGCGCTATCAAAGCCATGGGAATTGAGCAAACAGTTCGCTGGCGTTGGGAAGATCTGTTCAACCAGTCGATTAGAAAGAATTTTTCGGGTCAAATACTTCGTCACCAGCTCAGAACCTTTAGCACAACCATTGAAACCCTTGCCAAGAGGGGGTTACTGCTGTTTGGCGTGTGGCAGGTAATTCACGATCAACTGACCATTGGCCAACTGGTTGCGTTTAATATGTTGCTGAGCAATGTTATTCGTCCCTTCCGGCGTATGCTTTCGCTGTGGAATGAATTTCAGGATGTGTTCGTTGCCATGGAACGGATCAATGATGTGATTGATGCTGAACCGGAAGAGGATACGTCTCTTGCCCCTAAGCCGCCTCTACCGACTCTGCAAGGCCACATTCGCTTTGAGCAGGTAACCTTCCGTTATCATCCTGAAGTCGAAACCAATACGCTGGAAAACCTCAGCTTTGAGATCCAGCCCGGACAAACGGTGGCCATTGTTGGTCGCAGCGGTTCTGGGAAAACCACGATCGCCAAGCTGATTTTGGGTCTTTATCCGGTAACCGAGGGGAAGATCTGGATCGATGGTCAGGAGGTGAACAACATTTCGCTGCGATCGCTGCGGCGGCAAATTGGCGTGGTCAACCAAGACACCTTTTTGTTCGGCGGCTCCATTGGTGAAAACATTAGTGTGGCTTATCCAAACGCCACACTGGAAGAGATTCGCTCAGCGGCTCGACAGGCGGTCGCCGATCAGTTCATCCAAACCTTACCGATGAAATACGACACCCAGATTGGGGAAGGCGGCGGACTGTTATCGGGTGGTCAGCGACAGCGTTTAGCGATCGCCCGCGCCCTGCTGGGAAACCCCCGATTGCTGATTCTCGATGAAGCCACCAGTAACCTCGACGCCGAATCAGAGCGAATTATTCAGAACAATCTAAACACCATTCTTCAATGCCGGACAACATTGGTGATCGCCCATCGTCTCTCTACAGTCCGCCATGCTGACCTGATTCTGGTGCTGGATAGAGGCGTGTTAGTCGAAAGAGGGACCCACACCGAATTAATGGCTAAGCAGGGTCAATATTTTTACCTGAATCAGCAACAGCTTGCTGTGGCGGGATAATCCCCTCAACATTGCCGTCGAGGTTAGCCCAATGAATTTGAGTCCCAATTGACAATCAACCGTCAGCCTTTTAATCGCTGAGTTCAACCGGTAGCGACCATGCCAAACACACCCACTACACAAGACCTGATGAGTCAGAACGGTTACAATCCAAATCACCTGAGTTCATTGGAAACGCAGCCGGACTTGACTCATTCGAACCCGCCCCAGTCCTCCAGCCATTCCCATTCCTTGGAGTTGTCTCAAGATGACTGGTCTAGCGTCACGCAAGAACTGATCGACACGTTGCCCCGAGTTTGGAGCCGAGGGATTATCTATCTATTGGTCTTTTTTACCGCCATCACTTTGCCCTGGGCAATGCTGTCCAGAGTGGATCAAACTGGGAGCGCCCGAGGACGCTTGGAGCCCAAGGGCAAAACCATTCAGCTCGATGCGCCCGTGGCTGGAACGGTAGCCGAAATAAAGGTAGAGGAAGGTCAACAGGTGAAGGCTGGCCAGCGCTTACTAAAGTTAGAATCGGAGATCATTTATGCTGATTTGCAGCAAGCTGAGGCAAAATTGGCCGGTCAGCAAAATCGATTGTCACAGCTGCAACTGCTGCAGAATCAGCTAGAAACGACCCTTCATACGCAACGACTGCAGAGTCAAGCCCTAGCTTCCGAGCAACTGGCGCAAATTCACCAAACTCAGCAAAAACTGGATTTTCATCAAGCAGAGTCTGACCTGGCGGAGGAAATCCTGGCGATGGATCAAAGTACCGTACAGCGCTTCCGTCGGGTGCAACAAGCCGGTGCGATCGCCGCCCTTCGAGTAGATGAAGCAGAACGCTCAATGATTGAAAGCCAACAGCGTTTGGAACAGATCCACTTAGACCAACTCCAGGCTCAGTCCGAACTCCAAAAACAGCAAACCGCCTACGAAAGAGTTCTCAGGGAAGGAAAGCTAACCGAGATAGCGGTTGAGAGACAGCTTAAAGAACTTCTGGTTCAAATTACTGATTTAAGAGCGGAGATCACCCAAAATCAAAACCAGATTAAGGCGTTGCAATTTCAGTGGCGGCAGCGTATATTCTATGCTCCCATAGATGGCGTAATTTTTCAGTTATTGGTTCACAATGCCGGGGCCGTCGTACAACCCAGTCAGATGATTGCTCAGATTGTCCCCACAGATGTCCCACTTATACTCCGGGCGCAGATGGAAAGCAAAGAGAGTGGGTTTCTCCAGGTAGGGTTGCCGGTCAAAATCAAGTTTGACGCCTATCCTTTTCAGGACTACGGTGTTGTGCAAGGCCGACTGAGTCGGATCTCACCCAATTCTAAAATTATGCAAACCGGTCAAAGTCAACGAGAAATCTTTGAACTGGAAATTGAGTTAGGTCAGTCATATATCCAAACGCCCAACCAACAAATTGCCTTGACCCCAGGCCAGACAGCTACAGCAGAAGTGGTTATCCGACAGCGTCGCGTAATTGACTTCTTCCTGGATCCATTTAAGAAGTTGCAAAAAGGGGGGATAGAACTCTAAAAAAACACTTTAAGGAACTGCAGTTAAGGATCGGCTCAGAAATAGCTGTCGCAAATTTTGATGAACGACGCCTATGAAGTCATCAATTCACTTTTTATAATGCGACAGTCATTTATTGACCGTTCCTAAATAACATCCCATCTACTCATCCACCCATCCACCCATCCACAGTCTGCTACTGGGGCTTTATTTCTAAGCAATCCCTTACATCTGTCAATTGACGAGTTACTGAAAATGTCTCGAGAATACTCTATTTCAATGGATGAAATCATTCATCAGGTTAAATTATCCTGCCAAATACCCTCTATAACCGATGCGGTTGTTGCTCGCAAAATTATTGCCCAGACCGCAGCTGCGGAAGGCGTCAAAATCGACCTGAGTGAACTTCAGCAAGCTGCAGATAGTTTTCGGTCCAGTCAGCATCTCGAAAGTGAGGATGCCACCTGGTCATGGCTAAAAAAACATCGTTTATCCTTAGACGATTTTGAAGAATTGGTCCATGATAAAGTCCTTTCCAGCAAGTTGGCTCAACATCTTTTTGCCGACAAAGTTAAACCCTTTTGGGTTGAGCGCCAGCTCGATTATGTACAGGTGGCGATGTACGAAATCGTCCTGGCGGATCAGGATCTGGCGATGGAACTCTTTTACGCCCTCAAGGAAGACGAAATCAGCTTTTGGGACACGGCCCGCCAATATATTCAGGATCCAGTATTACGTCGCTCTGGAGGATATCGAGGATTACTGCGCCGCAAAGATCTAAAACCCGAGATGTCTGCAGCTATCTTTGCCGCTAAGCCGCCCCAACTTCTTAAACCCATTGTGATCAATCAGAAAAGCCATCTAATTTTGGTTGAATCAGTTCTTCAACCAAAATTAGATGACAGATTGCACTCCAAAATCCTTTCAGATTTGTTTTCTACATGGCTGAACCAACAAGTTGAACAGGCTGAAATGGTGGCGCTGGCATAAAAAATACTTATGGCGTCTCTAAACAGAGACCAATCAAATTACACAGCTTATAAACCACTCTGGCGCCAACGTTACCGTCCCATTCCGCTTGACCCACTTCACAGACATCGAACCCAATCAGCGTTCTGCCGCTGTTGATCACTTCTCGAAACAGGCAAAACACTTCCTCCAGCTCCAAACCCCCAGGTACTGGGGTTCCCGTATTAGGGCAGAGTTTGGGATCGAGACCGTCTACATCGAAGCTGATATAGACATGCTGAGGTAAGTCTTGGACAATCGTTCGGCAAAGTTCGAGCCAGGTAGCCCCCGCATATCGGTTTTGCTTTAACTGGAAATCATAGTAAGTCGAGATTCTCCCTAGAGATTGTTCAATTAAGGCGACCTCCGCCTGACAAATATCTCGCACCCCCACTTGAACTAACTTGGAGACTTGGGGCGTTTGTAACACATTACGCATGATGGATGCATGGGAGAACTCAAACCCCTGGTAGGCGAGGCGCA
>JAKSDM010001790.1 GCA_022360135.1 Pseudanabaenales cyanobacterium
AGCCACAACGAACGATACATCAGGAGCCCGGGTATCCGAGTTAGGCAAACTGAAACCAGCGCTGGAGCCTGTCACCCGTCCCAACCGACGAGGATGCACCCAGTTCCACAGCAAGGCGGCGACGGAGACAGCTACCTCATCTGACTCATACCCCGATGGGCTCATGACAACAATTTCTCCGTGGACTAGCTCCATCCGATAGTCAGGATAGTCCGACTGAAGCTTTTCGAGATCTTTGACAGTCAGGGACATGGCCACTCACCTACAATATACTTAAGTCGATGGTAGATCAAGCAACAAGAGTTCAACAGTTAGATTTTTTTGCTAATTCCTGGGTATCCACTTAAGCCGGAATATTCTGGCTGGGCAAGTACTTATTTGGTCATTGGTCAAGTGACAAGCGACAAGTGACAGCTGAAGTCTATCTCAGGGATAATTTATCGCTTTATGTCAGAACCCCATTACCGTTCTGATTCGACTTCGTGAAAAATTTGTCTCAACTGTTTGATTGCGCGCGATGCCCGCTTACGCAATGTTTCCTCATTAACCAGGGCGTTCCCTTTCGCTGCCAGGAGATCGCGCACTTCTCGCCAGGATAGTCCGTCAATATACTTCAAGTGCAGTAATTCAGCATTCTCCGGTTGAATTTGCTTCATAATATCCAGGGCTTCCCACAAGGTATCTATACGACTATTAATCAGCGTTTGCGATATCCAGCTTTTCTCAGTCGCCTTAGACATAAAGTCCAGTAGGTCTGGATCAGTGGGCGGTTGCAACTTTAATTTTCTGTATTTTTCGCGGACGACATTGAACGAGGTTGCCCGCAACCAGGCCCGTGCATCCCTGATGATTGTTCCAGTTCGAACTCGCATTTTTCCGCGCATATAAGCTTCGAAAAGGATATCGCTGGCTTCAAGCCGAGAAGAAAGGTGAAACTGTCTTAGAGTTCTTGTAATGTAAGGAATAGTAGAATAAGGGTCAGGATTTTCGGGGTTCAAAATTTCTTTGATCGCTTTATCGAGAACGTCTTCTGTCGGAAATTTTAAAGATCCGGACATGATTGGGTATAAAAGCAGCTCACAAAAATAGTGACGAGAACACTCTCAAATGTGACATTTGGGATCAAACCTCCTCCGCCATGCTTATCAGGATGGTCAACATATTGCCCGAAGTTAAGATGCTAGAGCCTGAAAGAGACCAAGTAATGGCATAGTGACCCTTAGATTGAGTGCTTGATGCTTTTTTAACCTAATCTTCACAATCTATCTACAAAAGACATCATTTATGATGTCACGCTGCCATCCGGCTCTAACACTAACTAGATAGCGATAAAGGGTGCTTACACTAAGCTGCATTCAATAGTGAGGGGGTAGCCATCTTGCTCTTAGAGTGAGTTGACCTGCGCCATCCTGATTATGTGCAGAATGCAACTAGCTAATCGACATTACCGAAAATTGTGCTCCAACCAATATTGGGAGAGGATTTCAGCCAATTTTCCGAATATGTCTTTGAGCTTTAGTTTGGTTAATACAGTGTTGAGGAGCCTATTGCTATGGGAACGCACAACAAAGAGAAGTTAAAGTTTATGGATGATGTCGCTATTCAGGAATCCTTGCTGAAATACAAGGGATTAGTCTATGAGTATTGCGCTTTGGCAGTGAAATGCACATTGACAGACGAAGCTGCAGACCGCATGGTGGAAATTCTGCAAAAAGCCGAATCTGAACCGCTGCTCAGTTTTCTAATTGATGAGGCCGATCATTTGGTTGCCCATGAACTCGGTCTAATTGATGGACTAATGATCAATCAACAACAGGCT
>JAKSDM010001247.1 GCA_022360135.1 Pseudanabaenales cyanobacterium
ATAAAGACAGTGTCTCCCTCGGTTAGGGTGTTCGAATTGCCTAGTGCGGCTGTGGGGTAGAGCTGAGGACTGTTAAACTGGGCCACCGCCAGATCCATCTCCGGCAGCATTTGGATTTGGTTGAAATCCAGCGGGTGAACACTATTGTCTGGGGTGACAACTGAGTACTCATCTTCTGTCTCGACGACATGCTTGGCCGTGAGGACATAGTAGGTATCCCCCTGATTGTTAATCAGGATGCCAGACCCAGGACTCTGACCGTTGACTAGAACCGTTGTTTCCTTGGCGATCTGATTCACGTCCGCCACATCCATTACAGCCAAGAGCTGAGGCTGAGCCAGCGCTAGGGCCGCCATGCCGATTAGGGTTGCCGGTAAACTATAGGAACAAAACTGGGCTTTCATAGTTGAACTCCAAGCTAATAGCCTGCGGTATTATATTCCCCCCCGAGGTAGCGCATCAGATCAACATAAGCACGCGGCCCAGTATGACTGATGGGTCCCTCGGTGGGAAGACGGATACGGAGAATGCGCTGGAGCGCTGTTCTGGGAGATCTAGTAGTTTGGAGAGCGAACAGCGTGCCTCGACAGCCTCCCCCTACGTATTCTGTGACACAGGCAACTAATTGTCCCTGTGTTCGCCCTGTGGTGATGTAGTTCAGAGCTCCGTTATCGTGATAGATCTGGAAACGCTGAGAACCCGTTTCACATTCGGCCTGTTGAGTGGTGTTGGGGGCAATTGCAATATCAGGAGAATTCCAAAACACAACTGGCGCCTCGCCCTGGGGAGTCTGGGCGATTGTGGTGGGGACGCCGTCCCGGATGGCGCATCGAAAAGTAACCTCCGCAGCTAGGCTAGAAGACAGTGTGACAATATTGCTGCTGAGGGCGATCGCAATTAGTAGAAGACTGGAGCGCAAATTATCCATTCAGACCACCAACTTGATCCATCTGTTTTGAGGTGTGCATGAGTTATCCGAAAAGGCGCTATAGCAATGTTTGCTTGAAGGCGCCCCTCTCAGCGAAGTCAAGTGTCAAGTGTAAGGATGTAGAGAATGTCACCGAGAGCCACACTGTTGCCCGTATCTTTAATTAAAGTTTTAGCGTGCAGAAGCAACTTCCTGGAATTACCCTCATGGGGTACTTTTAATCCTTGCCGACCACAATCCTTGCCGTGAGTGTCCGCTGTCATGGCGTCGCTGTCTCTGAACTCAAAACTGGATTCCCCATTGGATTTCTCCCTTGCTTGATGTCTGGCGCCCTAAAACAGGGCATGCTAAAACTTATTAGACGGCGATTCCGGATCGCTTCAAGCAAAGGTAATGCCATGGCTAAGATTGTCTCTGTCCATTCCTTTCGCGGCGGCACGGGGAAGTCGAATTCAACCGCTAACTTAGCTGCCGCCATCGCGCTTCAGGGAAATCGTGTCGGCATTGTCGATACAGACATTCAGTCTCCAGGTATTCACGTTCTGTTTGGTTTTGACGAAAATAAGCTGGAGCGATCGCTGAATGACTATCTCTGGGGACGTTGCGGCGTCCAAGCGACGGCTTATGATGTCACTTCGGCCCTGAAAGGAGCTGGAGCGGCTTGCAGCCGCATTTACCTGATACCTTCCAGTTTAAGGGCTGGAGAGATTGCTCGAGTTTTGCGCGAAGGCTATGATGTCGGTCTACTCAACGATGGCTTTCAAGATCTGATTCGAATTCTGGATCTAGATTATCTCTTGATCGATACTCATCCCGGTCTGAACGAAGAAACGCTTCTCTCCATCAGCATTTCAGATATCCTGATTTTGATCTTACGGCCAGACCAGCAAGATTTTCAGGGCACTGCCGTCACCGTGGATATTGCTCGTAAACTAGAGGTTCCTCAACTGTTGATCATTGTCAACAAAGTGCTTGCCTCGTTTGATTTTACGGTTTTGAAAGCTCAGGTAGAAAACACCTATGGCGCTCCAGTGGCCGGAATTTTCCCCCTCTCTGAGGAAATGATTCAATTAGGCAGCAGCGATATTTTCTATCTATGTTATCCCGATCATCTCTTCAGTCAAGCGATTCGGTCGGTGGCGGAGCAGTTGATAGGTGAGTCAGTTAAGTTGAGTTTCTAATCTCTCTCTCATATCAGGTTTGAAACAGTCTGATAATGTATATTGAGTTTTTTCAAGCCTGTTTAAAGCTGATTTTAGATACGTCCAATCTTGACGGAAGCGATTAATTCAGTTTCCATTTTCAATCTGTCCACTGTGAATTAACCAGGTATCCCCTTAAGCCGGATCGTTTTGGCTGGTCAAGAATCCAGAAGTTAGGAGTCAAGACAGAAGTGTTCAGAAAATCCTGTTAGGTATGACTAGGCCCCCAGATTTTTCCATCATTTGAACCGAAGTTTACACAAAAAGCTCAACCCTCTCAGATTAGCTTTCTCCTGGATTTTGAATTCTGTCTCAGACATAATTTCTCACTTTAAGTTGACGCCCAATTAACCTTTACCTAAAGGCCGTAATCAGATGTATCGTCTAGATCGTTTTCACATCGAAGTGACTAATGTCTGTAACTTTAAGTGCGAATTCTGTCCAGACGCTATCATGAATCGACGGCGAGGGCATATGGATCTGGCGCTACTAGAAAAAGCTTTAGATCAAATTGCCGCCAATCGCATTGCTCGCATCATTACCTTTCATCTGATGGGGGAACCCTTGATTTATCCCCACATTTTTGAGGCCATCCAAATGGCCGCAGATCGTGGGCTAGAACTTCATTTAACGACCAACGGCAGCACCTTTCACCTCAAACCAGATCATATTGAAAACCTGATTGCGTCTGGTATTCCCAAGGTGACCATTTCACTTCAGACCCCCGATCCAGTCACTTTTATCATTCGCGGCGCGCCTCCCAGGTTGAAGCCGAAAGACTACTTTGACGGCATCACCCGCTATGTCCAGGCCAATCTAGCGGATGTCCACTCGAAAACACGCATCCATATCAAGTTTCTTGACACGACGCCCCATCCTTTTCTAGTGCCTCATAAACCGATGACGGTGGTGGCGGGCAAAGCTCAGATGCAACGTGAACTTCAACGTTGGGCGGATCGCCTACTGGTCGGTTATGTCAATCGCTCCACCCAGGATGGGATACAGCAACAAATTCAACGTTACAAGTCTGGGCGCTGGCAGGTGATCGAGCTGGATCCGAAATTAGCGATAGAAACGTTTCCTCTAGACAGTTGGGGTAATGTAGAAAGCGATCGCGTTATTCCTGCTACTTTTGGCTACTGTAATGGCGCCTCTCAACAAGCAGGCGTTCTCTATAACGGCGCTGTTGTTCCCTGTTGCAAAGACTTTGAAGGGCAGATTCCATTAGGCGATCTCAACTATCAATCCCTAACCGAAATTCTGAATAACCAACCTGCCTGCAGTCTACGTAATGGGTTCAACCGCTTTAAGGTGACCCATCCGATTTGCCAGCGTTGTATGGGCGCCGACACCGCTCAAAAAACTCTCCTGAGGCAGATCGGATCCATTGTCTATTTCAAGGCTTACAGCCCCCTGATGAAAAAACTCCATCCTGGCTGGGGAGAGGTTTAGACGAAGAATAGTCTAAGCAGCAGCAGGCTGAGCTGATGAAGCGCCTTAATGTGCTTCATTTACATCCGCTCCAGAACCGGGATCCCTAACAGCGATAGCCCTAACTTGAGTGTCCGCGCCGTCAGATCGCACAACACTAATCGAGAGGTGTGTTGCGGTTCTGCTGCTTGGAGCACTGTGCAGCGATCATAGAACTGATTGAATTTTTGGCTCAGTTCAAACAAATATTGACAAAGCCGATTAGGTAGCAAGTCTTTTTCTACCTCAGCTAAAATTTCATCTAACTGCAGCAGATGTTTTGCCAATGTCAGCTCTGTTTCATCGTCCAGATGAATTGGGTTAGCGGCGCTGAGTTGATCAAAATCAATGCCTCCCTTGCGGCTGATTCCCTGCACCCGAACATAGGCATAGAGCATATAGGGCGCGGTGTTACCTTGCAGCGCTAACATTTTGTCGTAGCTGAAAATATAATTGCTGGTGCGATTTTGGCTGAGGTCGGCATACTTGAGCGCGGCAATTCCAACCACCTGATTAACTTTGGCTTTGAACGCCGCCATCTCTTGACGCCCTTCTTGCTTGAGTCGAGCTTCCAGATCCGCCGAGGCGTAGGCAATTGCTTCTTCTAACAGTTCTCTTAGCGGCAGGGCTTCCCCAGAGCGGCTCTTGAGTTTTTTGCCGCCTTCTCCCAAGATTAATCCAAACGGGGTGTGGACAAATTCAACGTCATCTGTGATCCAGCCTGCTCGCCGTCCCACCTGGAAGATCTGAGCAAAGTGATTCGTTTGTTCAGCCCCAACGGGGTAAATCACTCGCTGCGCCTGATCCTCCTTAACGCGATAGCGAATTGCCGCCAGATCAGTTGTGGCATAGTTATAGCCGCCATTAGATTTTTGAATAATCAGGGGAAGCGGTTTTCCCGCTTTGTTCGTAAACCCTTCCAGGAAAACGCATTGAGCCCCTTCATCTTCCACCAGTAACCCTTTTTGCTTCAGGTCTTTTATCACATCCGGTAAGAGCGGATTATAAAAAGATTCACCCCGTTCGATGACGGGCAAAATACCCAGCAAGTCATAAATCACTTGATAGGCTTGCCGGGAGAGTTCACAGACAATCTTCCAGGCGCGTAATGTCTCTTCATCGCCAGCCTGCAATTGGACGACGGCCATCCGGGCTGCCTCGCGGAAAGTCTCGTCTTGATCAAATCGTTTTTTAGCTTGACGATAAAACGTAGAGAGTTCTCCTAGCTCCAGCGTTTCGGTCGTTTGCATAGCTTTTGGGTAGGCCTCTCGTAGGTAGGCGATTAGCATCCCAAACGGCGTTCCCCAGTCGCCCACATGGCTAATCCGTAAGATGGTATGACCCTGAAATTCGAGAATCCTGGCGATACAGTCTCCAATAATGGCGGATCGCAGATGCCCCACATGCATTTCTTTAGCAATATTAGCGCTGGGATAATCCACAATTACTCGCTTGGGATCTGATGTCGGCTCTACTCCTAAACGAGGGTCTGTCTGGATGGATTTGAGCTGTGCTTCTAGATAGCTGGTTTTCAGAGATAGATTGATAAAACCCGGTCCGGCAATCGTAGGCGGCTGACAAATCTCACTGACGTCTAACTGCTGAACAATCTGTTCTGCGATCGCCCGTGGCTTATCCTTCAACCGTTTCGCCAACGACATCGCCACATTGGCCTGATAATCCCCAAACTTCGGATTACTCGCAGGCGTCAGAATCGGATCAGTCCCCGCTAACTCAGGGCCAAAGGCAGTGACTAAAGCTTGTTCAAAGCAGGATTTGAGTTGTGCGATCGTAGATTTCATAGATATCAAGATAGAAACAGAAGCCAATAGCCAACTTCGATAACAGCACCAGAGCAGGTTTTTCCATAAGCCGTTACTCTGTAAATAAATCATAAGCGAGGACAATGCACACCTCTGGATTGGCGTCAGCTAGGCCGCCTTCCTGCTTCGACAACTCCTCCAATTGGGGTAGGGTAAGAGCTACTAGACTTTATTCATCGACATTGCAGCTTTGGGCTATTAAGGGATTCGTAGATCACAGGGACTTCTTTAGGCAGCCAGTTTTCCTGCAGTTCTTCAAAACTTTGAGGCAATAAGGCTTCAACTTTCATCGTATGACTCCCAATCTGACTTTGCTCAGTCCACAGCTCAATTGTGTAGGTTCCTGGTTGACTGGGGGTTAAAAACTCTGGTGTCGCAAACAGATCTTCAGACAAAACGCCTTGCAACCTATTGACCTCGCTAGCAATAGCATCCAGAATCCGGATTTCATACGCTGTCCCTGCAGATCCGGTCAGGTCAAAGTGGGAAGAACGATTAATAGCAGTGCGCTGTGGCAAGCGTAAATGTAAGGGCAAGGAATCGGGATTATGGCACTGGGCTGTCTCACTTATATAGTTGATTTCCGTGCAGACCAGCGCTGCCTAGTGGACCTAATACGTCTGCTCTTTCAGGATCAGAAATCCCGGTTACCCGGAGCAACATATTGCGGGAATCTATGTGACGGCGATAGAGAAAATCTCGCCAAAAGTGGAAATATTGTCCGCCACCGTATATGTCTGGGTAGGTAGGGGACACTTCAAAAGCCGTTGACAGCTCAGCGCCAATCGCGCCAAACACGCTGGCGAATACCCCACGCACCTGATTTCCCTCCATCTGAGCCAGCCGCCCTTCCAGAATGACTGAACCGAAGCCGCCTCGAGATCCCCCATTGAGAATAATCTGGGTGCGATCAAGGCCAAGATTATGCTCACCCCACTCTAAAGCGACATCCACAACCTGCTCAAATCCTTGCTGCGCCAGTAGAGAAGAGCGCCCTCCCCCATTAATGTGCATCATAATCAGATTGTCGCTGGCTGAACGCTGCAACGCGGTGAAGTAGGTGTAGAGAAACACAGGGGGTTGCTGCTGGAAAAGCTTAGTGTTGTTGGTATGGCCGTATCCTGGAATAAAAATAAACGGCGCATATCGCTTACCCACATCTGGATTCCAGTTGGGGGGCAAAATCCAAGTAACCAACAAATCATGGCCATCAACCTGAAAATGCTGATTAACGATGACCTGCAGCTTTACTTCTCCAAGGTCAGCCTTTTCCAATTTTGATAAAAAGGTCGTATCTGGCTTGATAAAGCGCATAATCACGCTTTTGCCCAGAACTCCAGCCGCTGTTTGCAGGGCCTGCCCCAGTTCTGGCGAACTGCAATCATAGGTTGTAATATCCGTGCGGGCATTGGGAAAGTGCGGCTGACGAGCATCCGTATGTACCACGTATTCACCATTTACATAGTCGGCTGCCGATTCAATATAGACATCACTCCCTGTTCCGGGTGCAAAGCCAACGCCCTCCGTGTAATTTGTGTTGAGTGGGCCGTCCATCTCAAGCAACGCTTCCCATGAGTTTGAACCGGAGCAACGCTTTACCTCAGATGAAGGGGCTGGAGATGAAGCGTCTAAGAGACTCTCCATGCTGTTGCTCCAGGCTATGAAAGCAGTGATCAAGAGGATTCCTCCCCAGAAACGCCATCTGATTAATCTCAAGATCGTCTTAATCATTGGCCAATCATTTCCCTATCCGCTTTTCAGCAATAACGGATTGAATTCATAACAGCTAGTTCAAATTAATGGCGGTAGACGCGAATAAATATCCGGATGAGTCGCCATTGCCGTCCTTGGGCCGCCTGTCTACGCCCTCATGCCTGAGATGACTGCGTTTGATGCTAGGAGTACTTAGTGATCCAATGATCTAGCACTCCAAACTATTGCCCTTTAAACCATTGCGCTCTATGCAAAGTCCAGTCAGGCATGGTTAGCGACACATTCCTGCTGCTTAATTCTTTGTTTCAGCAGTTTGAACTTTTGTTGACAGTGATTATCAACATATAGGGGCAATTCTTCATTCTTGACAATCAGCGATAAAAAAGTAGTGGGATTTGCTAGCCCGCCTTCATCTGAGGAGGTATTAACCAATACTTCCGCGATCACCAGCTTGCTAAAGGACACATCGCCTACTATCTCACGGGCCATCAAGTAGTCTCCTGCATCGTAGATAACATCAAAATCACATGACTTCAAAATTTGAGTCAGTGAATGCCGAAAATTTTCAAACGAATCTGTGATTGTAAATAGATAAGTATAGCGAGCCATTGGAGCCCCCTTGGCTAGCTTTCAAGCTTCTTAGATTACCATTCTCAGTAGCGCACCCTGGTTAAGAGTAGGCAATCAGCAAAGTGTCACACTGGCAACGTGAAAATTATCGATTAAAGCTGTCGCAGGATTTTACTTCATACGCATACTCAAGTCTAACCAAGTGGATCGTGTAATCGGCGCACTACTTGAGATATAGTCCACTCCAGTTTCCGCGATCGAGCGGATTGTATCTAAAGTGATGTTGCCAGAAGCCTCAATCTTAACTTGATTGCGATTTTGCCGAATCATCTCTACCGCCTGCGCCATCCTCTCCAGTGGCATATTGTCTAACATAATAATGTCGCTTTTACATTTCAATGCCTCTGCGACTTGCTCCAGAGTTTCTGTCTCCACTTCAATGGTGATGGGATAGGGGATACGATGCCGAATCTGATTAATGGCCTCGCCAATTCCCCCAGCCGCTGCAATATGATTGTCCTTAATCATCACCCCATCATCTAAACCCATACGATGGTTGACGGCTCCTCCGACTTGCGTCGCGTATTTCTCCAATACTCTTAGGCCAGGGGTTGTCTTTCGGGTGTCCACCAATTGGGTGGGTAAATCTGCAATCTGCTCTACATACTTCCGTGTCAGGGTTGCGATTCCACTCAAACGCATGGTCAGATTTAAGGCTACGCGTTCACCAGTCAGCAAAGCATTGAGTGGACCTTCGATGTGAGTAATCGTACGCCCGGCCTGACAAGCTTCCCCCTCAGCCACCTCAGGTTCAAACTGGACGCGCTCATCTAATAACTGGAAAACCCGTTGGGCAATAGGAAGTCCGGCGACGATTCCCGCTTGCTTGATAACCCAAGTTGCTTGGCCTGACTGGTTTGCTATGTGTTTGATGCCTTGGGTCGTGCGATCGCCCCGACCAATATCCTCCAATAACCAACTCTGTAACAGCGAATCAAGAATTAGCCAAGACGGCGGCACAGCAAAATTCAACGCTCACCTCTGTATCCCTGGACAGACTATGGGAATGAGGGTTGCTCCTAACTAATAACCCTCATCAATCTATAATTTATTCTTTTCTCTATCCATCCTCTCCTAATGGATAACCGGACAATCTGGCATCAGTCTTGCGGGGAAAGCGAGAGAAAATTTACGCCCCCAAAAATCTCACTATTTATTTTTCAACCATAACCTATGACCTAAACCCCTTACTGTAGCGACCCCGCCAAAGAATTTGGGACCGTTTTCAAAAAATAGAGTTGACAGGCATAAGGAGCTTCGCTATATTAGTAAAGCGCCTGAGGCGAGAGCGCTTGAGAGCGAACTTGCCGAGAGCGGCCAAGAACCTAGAAAATAGAATAGTTTGAGAGCTAGCGTTAAAGAACTATAACCTCGTCAAAAGTACTAGATGTACAAGATTTGCTAGCAGCATATCATAAAGGTAGGTGTTAGTAAACTTAATTAAGACCGGGTACGAGAGTATTCGGGGTCAAAGAGGCTTTTTACAGGTTATACAGGTTATATCTGTATCTGTGTAGCTGTAGAGAGTTTCTCCAACATGGAGAGTTTGATCC
>JAKSDM010000807.1 GCA_022360135.1 Pseudanabaenales cyanobacterium
ACAATCACATTCCTCAAAGACCCGATTAGATTTTCAGTCGTTAGGGGCAATTTGCCGCCAATCTGCATTGACGCTCTGAGAATGTCAGACGATAGCCTCAGCGCTTGAGGCTGAGCAATTTTATCAATTTGAAGAGGGGATGGGGGTAGGCGCTCCCAAGCATGGAGAGAAGGCTGGGTCTCTGACACGGGGGAAGCGACCTTGAGTTTGGCGCGCCAGATCCGCTCTAAGGATATCTGCAGCCGTTCTGGCCTAATCCGTCCCACCTTAACAGCTTCACAGACGGCTCGGATCGCCCCTTCGGGGTCGGAGGGCATAAGCAGCATATCAGCGCCCGCTTCTACCGCCAGCACAGCGGCTTCATAGGGACCATACTGCTGAGTAATGGCGCCCATGATCAGAGCATCGGTGACAATCAGTCCCTGAAACCCTAACTTTTGCCGCAGGGTTCCCGTCAGGGTCTGCTTGGACAGGGTGGCGGGGTAATGGGCGTCTAGGGCTGGAACCTGGAGGTGAGCGCTCATTACTGCATCAACCCCAGCTGTGATCGCCTGTTGAAAAGGCGGAAGTTCAACCTGGGCTAGGCGATCTAAGTTATGGGACAAAATCGGTAACGTTAGGTGGGAGTCCACAGCCGTGTCGCCATGGCCAGGGAAGTGTTTGGCCGTAGTTAGGACAGGGTGGGGTTGGGCGCCCTGGATGAAAGCAGCGGCCAGTTGGCCAACCCCTGTCGGCGAGTCTCCAAAGGAGCGGATATTAATCACTGGATTGGCGGGGTTGTTATTCACATCAACCACCGGGGCCAATACCCAGTTCAGGCCAATGGCGAGCGCTTCTTGGGCGGTGATAGCGCCCATCTGTTCGGCGTAGGCTAGGGCAAGGGGAGGATTATCCGCCGCGATCGCCCCTAAGGCCATGGGGGGGGGAAACCAAGTAGCTCCACTAAAGCGCTGACCAACGCCTTCCTCAATGTCGGCGGCCAGTAGCAAAGGCGTCTTAGCCCAAGCTTGGAGTTGTTGCGATCGCAAAGCGATCTCACCAGCGCTGCCGCCTAGGAGAATCACCCCACCTATCCCTAGGTCCCCTAGATAGAACTGCAAAGTCTGATTGGCCGCCTCCCAGTCAGGATATTGGATTTGGTGGTCAAATAAGTATCCTGACGCTCGCACTACTACCATTTGAGCCACCCGCTCCACTAGGGAAAGTGACTCTAAGGCAGGCAGGATTGGGCTGATTGCTGACCCCTTCAAGCTCCGCTAGCCCTCAGATGCACTGATTCCCAGGTCAGGGTCTTCCCCTAGCAGCTCGCCCTTTTCCGCCCGCTCCTGACTGAGCTGATTCAGCAGGGATAGCACCCGGGCGCCGCGCTCAAACGAACGATCCTCTTCAAAAATCACCTCTGGGGTGCGGCGTAAGCGGATTCGCTGCCCTAATTCACTACGCACAAATCCGGTGGCGGCCTTCAATCCCGCCATGGTCTCTGAGCGCACCTCTTCTGTCCCATAGATACTGACAAAAATCTTGGCATGCTGCAGGTCGCCCGAAACATCCACATCGGTAACGCTAACCATGCCTGAACCGACGCGATCATCCTTGATGCCATAGAGCAACATCTGGCTTATTTCTCGCTTGATCAGCGCCGCCACCCGGGCCACTCTCCGATTCGTCGCCATCGCTTATCTGCTCCTTACGGCGCAATTCACCGCTTTATCTGAAGTTACAACGCTGGTTAATGCTTAGCCCTGTTTCCAAGCGCAGCCTCCTAACGAACTCTCTTAGATAGTTGTCCAGATAATGGTCAGAACCAACCTGCAAAAGCTGACATTCTCTAAAGCTATTCAGACGCTGTTTAACCCCAACATCGCCCTCAGGGTAAAGGTCAAAAACACAAACCCGGCTATGGCTGCCCCTATCAGTGCGATCGCCGTTGTCGGACGCTTGAGTAAAGGCAGCAGCGGTTGGATGAAACTGAACAGAACGCCCAAACTAAAGCTGATTAGATAACGAGCATATCTAGAAACATTATTAAAAAACTCTTTCATGATTCCAATCCTTTGGCGCCGTTACTC
>JAKSDM010000954.1 GCA_022360135.1 Pseudanabaenales cyanobacterium
ACTAAATTAATATAGAGTTGTTGGGCGATAAGCTCAAAAAACTTTGGAACCTTCTCCTAATATAACTTTCAAGGGCTTTCACGCAGAAATCCTCACGGTTCTGTTTAGGTAAGCCTTTAAGCAATCTTACTCACTTTGTCCATCAGACCCAGGAGAAACGCCCTCTAGGCTGAGTGGGCGTACAGAATTAACTCTAGTGGAATAGAAAAGCTTGGAAAGGCTGCACAGGGCTAAAGCGTGAAGTTGTTTTTTGAACACCCGCTAAGGGTGGGTCGGGATTTTGGCGGCGCAGCGCTAGAAGACTGCAGTAGTCGATCAATACATGAATACTGATTAATGAATAAACACCTGCATTCACTCTATTTTCCTGGACTAGTTGGTCTGATTTTCCTACTCCTCTCAGCCTCAGCCAGCGATGAAGAAGAGTCTCCCCCCCCGCAAACCGCCAAGCCCCAAAACGTCATCCTGCTGATCGCAGACGACTATGGGGTGGTTTCTGCTGAAGCCTACGCCGACCTTTGGGAAAGCACGAGCTTGGCTCCCACACCGAATATCAACTCGATCTGCCGCCAGGGCGTTCGGTTCCAGGAAGTTTGGTCTAACTCCACCTGCTCACCCACCCGCGCCACCTTGCTCACAGGTCGTTTTAGCTTTCGCACTGGGGTGGGTTTCGCAGTCCCGTTGTCGCCCGTTCCATCGTCGGACGATATCGGCATTGATGAGCCCACGCTTCCCCGTCTAATCGACACCAATCTTCCTGGCTACGCGCTCGCCAATATTGGTAAATGGCACCTTGGCACAGGCGATGAGCTGCAAGGCGCCTTGGCCCCCAACGTCATGGGGTGGCGCTACTACGCCGGTTCACTGGAAGGGTCGCTGGCCGCTTACAACGAGTGGCAAAGAACTGAAAACGGCGTCACCAACGTCAGTACGACCTACGCAACCACACAGACGGTCGATGATGCGATCGCCTTCCTTGATCGGCGTCACAAGGACCAGCCTTTCGTGCTATGGATGGCTTTCGACGCCCCCCATAACCCGCTTCATCTTCCCCCTGCGGAGCTTCATAGCTACAACGACCTGCCAGGAACAGAAGACGACATCGCCCAGCGCCCACTGCCCTATTTCGAAGCCATGACAGAAGCGCTCGACACCGAGATTGGCCGCCTCTTGGCTCATCTCCCCGATACAGACGGCGATGGCCTCCCAGACGATACGATGGTAGTCTTCATGGGGGACAACGGCACCGAGCCTAACTACTTGCCCGAGCCTTACGCTGGGCTGCCAGCCAAGCTCAGCCTCTATCGCCACGGTATCCAGACGCCGCTCTGCATCGCCGGGGCTGGCGTCCACCAAGGCGGCAGAGATATCCCACACCCTGTGGGTTTGATCGACGTTCACGCCACCGTGCTCGACCTGCTTGGCGTCGACCCAACTGTGGGCGAAGAGACCATAGACGCCGTCAGCCTGCGGCCCTACCTTGAGGAAGCCGATATCAAGAAGGGCCTGCGGCCTTGGGTGTTCTCCGAACAGTTCTACCCCGATGAACTAGACATCAGCAACACCCAACTCCCTCCCCCAGGGGCGACCATCTACAATGGCCGCCACAAACTCATTCGCTACGCCATCGATGACTCGGTCAGCGAGGAATGTTACGACCTTCAGAGTGACCCTCGCGAGGAAAGTAACTTGCTGAGCCCAAGCGACCCCGCCCGAAAAGACCTACGGGCTTGCGATCGGCTCCGTCAAACCCTACTCAAACAAGTATGCAGCGAGCCCGACGGGGCTTGGAGCGATTGGTGCGAGTAGGACTCGTAAGGAAGTCCTTCCACAACCCAGGATTTTGGCTCTACATCCTGTGATTGAATAAACTCAATGTGCTTTCTCGCCATAAATCTTTGGTTTTAGTATCTTCCAAGCTGTTTGCTAAGAGCAGTTTCTTCTATTAGCAGCCTCTAATCTATCAATTAGAGGATAGATAAGGATATTAGCGATGAGCAATACTCGCGAAGTCATTATCCCGAAAGGGATGGAAATCCTATACGAAAAGTATCACTATTGCCCTGGCGTGAAGGTTGGGAATACGTTGTATATTTCAGGACAGGTGGGGCGAGATGCAAATTTGCAAGTCGTCGAGGAAACAGAAGCCCAATTTGTACAGGCGTTCAAAAATGTGAAAAAGGTGCTCTCTGCTGCAGGCGCCACTTTTGATGATGTGGTGGAAATGATCACTTACCATGTGACAGGGGTCAGTGCTGGCCAGTCACAGGCTCAACTGTCCCCCACTTCAGAGCAACAACTGTTGACCATTCCCCACTTACCGCTATTTATAAAGGTCAAAGACCGCTATTTCACCCATAGATTTCCCACCTGGACGGGCGTTGGTATAACGGGTTTGTCTACCCCAGGACTAATCGTAGAGATCAAGTGTACAGCAGTCCTTGGCAGTTAAAGGTTGAACTATGCTGAAGTATTGAGAAAGTCGATCACCACCTTCGATACTTCTTCAGGCATCTGGTTCATCATACAGATTGTCCCCGTTTCAAATTCAACCACCTTGCCATGGGGAATGGCTTGGGAGACAAAATGCCGATTTTCAGGTTTCGCTAAGCCCAGTCTTTCAAATTCTCGGACGTCATCCATTCCCCACAAGATCAGGGTAGGACACTTGATCGAACGTAGGCGTTCTTCAGCCTCTAGACAATAGTTCCCCACTGCCCAGACTGCGTACAAAGGATGGCCAAAACACTTTAAGTCGTCCAAAACCCAACGATGATTGAGCTGGGCGGACCCCACATACCTCGATCGGGCTAGCCATCTTTCCATCAAGTGGGAACCATTTTCTTTAATTTTGAAACCGATATCAAACAACTCGAATAGCCTGGCTTTTCCCGCTTCCTCAAAGCCAGGCACATTGCCCAATATAAGTTTTTCGACCCGATCAGGATAGGCTGCCGCCACCTCTGCCGCGACAAAAGCCCCGGTATGATTGCCGAAAATGTTCGCCTTTTGGATACCCAATTTGTCTAACAGTGCGATCGCAGTTTTGGCGTAATCAGCAATCGTGTACATTCTGGGGGGCTTGTCGGAATCGCCAAAGCCCATCAAATCCATTGCCATAACCTGTCTATTCTGAGCAAAGATCGGCATCAACTCGCGAAATTCATCGCTACTGCGGGGATTCATGTGCAGTAAAAGCAGCGGATCGCCTTCTCCGCCAATGCGGTAAAGAATCTGTCCGTCTTCTGTATCTAAAAATGCCCTTTTAATCTGTTGTTTCATCTTTTTTACTTCACGCCTGATTCAGTAAACGAATTGTATTGTCTCACAAGCCGTCAATCACTCAAGTCACAGTCTCGCCCTTTAAGCAGAATTTTTAAGCGCCTGTATCATCCAGAAAATCGACAACAATTTGGGAGATTTCTTCAGGCATCTGATTCATCATCCAGAGGGTTCCACCTTCTAGTTCAACCCCTTTACTATGAGGAATGACTTCCGAGAGCCAATGTTGATTTTCAGCTTTGGCTAAACCTGCTTTTTCTAAGGGTTCTAATGCCTTTGTCCCAGACAAAATCAGAGTTGGACAGTTAATTAACCGAAATCGTTCTCTGGCCGCAAGACAGTAGTTCGCCACCGCCACACCCGGGTATACAGGAGACCCCAAACACTTCAAATCATCCATGACACATCGGTGATTTAACGCTCCCCTGCCCACATAATTGGCGCGAGCCAACCATCTTGCCATCAGATGGGAGCCATCGTCTTTAACCTGAAACCCTTCAGAATATTTCTTCAGGACTTGCTCCGCCTCTGCGGCTTCAAATCCAAGGACATTGCAGAGGATCAGGTTTTCAACTCGCTCTGGGTAAGCCGCCGCCACTTCTCCGGCAATATACCCCCCTGCGAGACTGCCGAGAATACTGCCTGCTTGGATACCCAATTCATCCCAAAGGGCAATCACCGTTTTGGCGTAATCTGCAACTGCATAAACGCTGGGGGGTGGGTCAGAATCGCCTAATCCCATTAGATCCATTGCGATCGCACATCTGTGTTGAGCCAGAATTGGCGCCAATTCGCGAAATTCATCACTACTGCGAGGGGTCATGTGCAGTAAAAGCAGGGAAGCGCCTTCCCCACCAATGCGGTAAAGAATCTGGCCATCTTTTGTGTCTAAAAATGCCCGCTTGATACGCTGTTTCATGTTTATATCCCCACTTTCAAGTGAGTGAAAAAACTGTTATCGTACCCGATCTTCTTTAATCAGGGTTCTTTGATAGATTTCACCATTTTTGAACCAGTGCCAGGTGCGGGCGCGATGGGTGTTGCAGGGACTAATATGGATCATTTCATAGACATATGCATCTGGTGAGTCTTTGTAACTGAAGTAAAGGATAATAATCGAATCGTCAGCTTCCCAAGCATGTCCATCAATTCGCTCGGTATCAAACCACAACTGTTTGTCCCGGTAAGTTCCTGGAAACTGATACTCCTGAACCTTTCCTTCCGACCATTCATAGCGATTGGTTTGGAAATAGGGAGCGGGCGCATCGTCTGGAAACTCGCAGGTTATTTGCGACTTGTGTTTGTCGATGATATTGCCGTCATTGTCGATCACAGTATAGGAGCCTGCCCAGATCCCTTCATGTCGAACGAGTACGGGCATTTCAGTGCGGATGGTAGACATCGTAAATTCTCCTTTTTGCAATAATTTCAGGTATCCACTTAAGTCGGAACCACCACAATCTTCCCCATCAAGCGGCGCTTCTCCATTCGAACCAGCGCATCAGCCACACCGTCTAGATCGACCACCTGATCAATGGCGGGCTGTAATTTGCCCTCGGCAACGACTGGCAAGACAAGATTAGTCAATGTCGCCAGTGCCCCCTGATAGTCACTGTTATACCAGAGGGCAATGCCGTAGAGTGTAACATTACGCCCGATCAGTTTTCTAAGCGGCAAGGCGGCGTCCATCCCTGTAGTCAAGCCGTAAGAAACGATGCGGCCATTACTGGCGATGGCCGCCAGGCAATCAGGAAACGTCACTTTGCCGCCGCCGTCCAGCGCCACCTGAACTCCTGCATCTCCAGTGATCCTGCGAACCTCAGAACTGACATCCTGGGTACTGTAATTGAGTCCATGTTCGGCTCCCAGTTCGAGCAGCCGCGCCCGCTTCGCTGCGTCACTCGTCGTCGCAATAACTCGCCCCCCCAGCAGCTTAGCCAGTTGAATCGCCGCGGCGCCAACACCGCCGCTGCCGGGATGCACCAGCACCCACTCTCCCAGCTGCAGCTTGGCTTTGTGGACCAGCGCCAGACTGGCGGTGAGATAGGCGATAGGCAGACTGGCTGCGACTTCAAACGAAACCTGATCGGGCAGCCTGAGCAACTCGGTTGCAGGGCCAATCGCCATTTCGGCCAAGGCGCCACTCACGTGTCCGACTACACGCATCCCCAGCCTAAATCTGGTCACGCCGGGACCCACAGCATCGACCTCACCCGCAGCTTCTTGTCCCAGGATATGAGGCAGTCCCCCATGACCATATCCTCGATAGGCTCCATAGGTTGTCTGCAGGTCAGAGTTATTCAGTCCGGCCGCTCCCACCCGAATCCTAACTTCACCTGGACCGGGCTCTAGAACCACTGCCTGATCGACCCGCACAGCGGATGGGCCGCTATAGTCATGAATACGCACCGCTTTCATAGTCAGCTTAAATTAAACCACCAGGGATCGGGAATAGACTCGGTTTTGATCAAAAAGGCTTGTTTTCGCATAAACCGTTTGAGCGCTGCTGGTCCCATCCGTGAGCCGCCCAGACCAGAAAATTTAAAGGCGTTTTTCTCGCCTTCGTAGATCAGTGCGGTTAACGCCGCATCGTTGATACTAACACCACCCGCCTC
>JAKSDM010001665.1 GCA_022360135.1 Pseudanabaenales cyanobacterium
ATCCGAAAGTTGGGCGATCAAGCGAAAACTCAGCTTCAGCTTCAACTCTTGCAAGCCGCCAGTCAAAATTCAGAAGCGACTGATACCAAGACCCGAATACAAATACTGCTCTCCAGACGGGTAGACCGAGAGAGCAATTCGGCGCCGCCTGAAGAAACTGATTCGGATCAACCCACAGATATTCTGACTGAAACTAGCAAACGCCCTCAAGCCTCTGAGGCGGATCTGGAATCAGCGCCGTGGATATCGCCTGAAGCGCCGTCATCCGAGCATCTCTCACCAGATATGAGCCCTCAAGAAGATGATGAAAAAACTCAGGACATACCAAGGGAGCCCCTCACCCCTAGCCTTGTGGCCAGACAACATTTGATTCTGGAGCAGAGAATTCGGGAAGTATTGCAGACCCTTTCTAAAACCGCTAACTATTTTCTGCAGCAGGCTGATATTCTACCGGCTCTACCCGAATCTCTTTTGGCGGCTGCTAGCGAGTCTGAGGCGATCGCCGAAGTGCCTGCAGGCCCCCCCAACCTGCTCAACTTATTTGTCGAAATAGGCGGTGAGTCTAATTCAGAAGACAATGAGTCGGAAGATAGTGGAGCTGCTGAACCGCCCTCAATGACCCATTTGATTGCGATCAACCTGCGGTTGTCTGAGATAGAATTTGCAGACTCCACAGTATCGGCATGGCGTAATAAAATTCGCAGTTTATTAGGGAACCTGAAGAAATTGACCCAGACCTATAAGAAAAAACAGCGAGAGCGAGCGAGTGCAGAAGCTGAGGCGGCCTGGCGCGCGAGCTGGTACGAAGAATAGTCGCAATCACAGCCTATGGATTGGGTGCGCTTGCAAAAAGCACTGTCGGTAGAGGCAGACCGGGGCTTCAACGATCTTGTGGGGAAGCGTCAGCGCTTTAGTGAATTTCTCAGTGACAGCCTCCTCCACCCCCCGCCAGCTCTCCCTTCAGCAGACCAGCAACGCTGGCGGACTTTATCAGAAGAATTTGGTCGTTACAATAATCTGACATTTGCCCAGCGCCAGCATTTAGTTGCAGATGCGCGTCGGTTTCTTTACCAAACTCGCCGAACCCTGGAGGCATTTCAGACTACTGCGGCTGACCAGGGGGCGAGATCTCATCCAGCCGCCGCAAACAATGATGAGGCCAATCTTTCCGCCTCGGCCGCTTCAACCCCATCCCGCCCGCTAAAGTCTACCAAGGTTAACGCTCCAAAGACTCACTCTGCAAACACCAAGACACTGATTGAAACCAGCCAACGTTCTGGTCAGAAAATACCGACCTTAGACCAGTCTTTGACTTATCTAAAAGGAATAGGTCCTAATAATAGTGAACGGTTGGCCAAACTGGGGCTATTGACCATCCGGGATATACTTTACTACTATC
>JAKSDM010000519.1 GCA_022360135.1 Pseudanabaenales cyanobacterium
ATTACACTTCTTAAGTCATCTTCTTCATATCACTCCAGAGCAGAATGACCTTCTTCAACCCCGACTCAACTTTGCAAAGCGCAGTGGATTCAATCCTGCAAACAACTTGGTCAGCGTTTCCAGGATTAGCCCAAACCCAAATTGCACTCACCTGGATCGTCTATGATCCCCCCATATTCGTGAATACAGGCGGAGCCCTAAGTCCTGAGGAATTCTGGAAGTACAGGCCGCGTGGGGCAACCTATCGGGGCGTAGAGCGGATTTATCCGGCCAGTGTTGTCAAGTTATTCTACTTGGTTGCAGTTCACGAATGGCTGAATCAGGGCATGATCCAACCCACCGCTGAATTGGAGCGAGCCACAAGAGACATGATTGTGGATTCTAGCAATGACGCCACTGGCCTGGTGGTGGATGTTCTGACTGGAACCACTAGCGGCCCTGAAATAACCCCTGGTCCCTTTGAGACCTGGAAGCATCAGCGCAATCTTGTGAATCGCTATTTCCAATCCCTAGAGTGGCCAGAGTTGGAAACCATCAATGTCAACCAAAAAACCTGGTGCGACGGTCCCTATGGTCGTGAACGGATTTTTTTAGGGGAAATGATGGAAAATCGCAATATGTTGACGACCAACTCAGTGGCTCGTTTGCTGCATAGCATTGTCGGCGGGGTCGCCGTTACCCCTGAAGGTTGCAAAGCGATGATGAAGTTGATGAAGCGTAGTCTTAACCCACAAGATCTAGCAGCTGATCCCGAAAATCAAGTAACTGGATTTCTGGGGGCGGGGCTGCCGCTTTCCGTAAACCTATGGTCCAAAGCCGGTTTAACCAGTCGAGTCCGTCATGATGCCGCCTACATTGAGTGTCCAGACCATCCTCCCTATCTGCTAGTAGTTTTTACCGAAGGCCAAAACCACAGTCAGAACGAAGCCATTCTGCCCTTCGTATCGGGCCAAATTTTGGAGGCGACACACCTCCCATAGGCTAACGATATCTAAGGATAAGAGAGAAAGAGAAAATTAACGAATGGGGCTGCAAGTTAATCTCAGCCTAGCCTGATAGGGTATCCGTGTAGGCATAGATTATTCGTTTTAATAAATTGGCAGGAACCTTATCTCATGGCTAGAAGTAGGCGTCGAGGTCTAAGCCACGCAAGAAAATGGTGGTTGCGGGGTGGATATTTCTGGCTTTCTCTAATAATGATTGGCGCCTTGTCCTGGGCTGGCGCGGCAATAGCGCAAGAGGGCGCTGAGGTGTCCATCAATCAACTCCCTAACATCTGGATGTTGTTTTCAGCGGCGCTGGTGTTTTTTATGAATGCTGGCTTCGCCATGCTAGAAGCCGGATTCTGTAGGCGCAAAAATGCGGTTAACGTACTTGCTAAAAATCTAATTGTTTTCTGTGTCGCCACGCTGGCCTATTGGTTGTTTGGTTTCGCCTTGATG
>JAKSDM010000577.1 GCA_022360135.1 Pseudanabaenales cyanobacterium
CGATAAATCTGAGCAAATCTGGGATTGCTTGATGCACTACTGATGATCATGGCGGTGGTTTGTCGTCCCAGTGGGCTGAGGGTAATTTGCGCCGCATTCTCGATCAGCTCATCAATATCACTCCCAAGGTTTCCCGTATTAGGAATTAACACCTCTTCTCGCATATTCTCAATGGCGTCAGCAACTAGCTCTTCTTTAGCGCTATAGCGTCGATAGATGGTTGTTTTTCCTATCCCAGCACGAGCAGCGATCGCTTCAATACTCATCGCCTCAAAGCCAACTTCCGCCAGCAGTTCTAAAGCAGCTTGCAGCATAGCCTGATGAGATTGGGCGCTTCGAGGTCTTCCTGGCGACTTTTTACTGACATCATTCATGGGTGCTATTATAATTTTCGATACGGCACTGTATCGAAATAAGGATCATGAATCAACGTCCTCGCTATACAGACAAAAATAGCACTCAAACCCTTCGAGCAGGTCTAGGGGAATACTACATGCTAAATCCTCACATCACTCCCCCCGATACTCAACCGCCTGAATTCGCCAAAATCTTGCTTGCTCACGATGTTGGCCATGTCATCTATGGCTGCGACACAGGCATGTACGACGAGTTAAAAATCCTGCCGCTGTTTTGGTGGACAAGTCAGTGTACTTTTCAACGGTACCTTGAGATGAGAAATACACCTGCCGTTGACGTTATGTATGAGGATATGATTAGGGAAAAAGGCGTCCATTGGCTCTATGGAGCTGTTCTAAGGGTTCTGCCTGCACTCATTCCAGAGCTAATTTCAATTTGGTTCAAGACTCGCAATCGTGAAAAACGATTGCCTTTTCTAGACTTTCAACCCTTGCTTGAGCGATCGCTGCTAGACATTCGAAAAGAGTTTGACCTACTACCGTTGATCAAATAAGTTAAGTATTCAGTGCGTTGCTTAACATCAGCTGCAATTCCCCTCTGCTGAACTATTTCTGATTGACTCAACGGAGCGCCTTAACCCCATTTACATCGTGTGGAGCAGGATTAGGACGCGTCATTAGGACAAACTTTTGACGTAATCAGTTCCTTCACGAATGGATAATTTTCAAGCTGCATGATCCACCTTCAGTTTTCCGTCAGTTCTGATCTTAGCCATTCCTTGATCTTCTTGTTATGGATTCAACCCAGACACTAGCCCAAAATTAGGCTGTCTTGAAAAATCGGATGATTTCGCGGACATGGTTGAGAAATTGGCTGTCTTCAGTCAGTTGAGCGATCGCTCTTTCTGACTCTCGGGCCAAATGCTGATGCTCAGCCTGATTAGTCGCCTGCAGTTCTTGATGCCATCCTGATAGCCGGGATAAATCTTGCCGCAAGGCTTCCAGCTGATGTTGCTGAGTTGCGGCCCAGGAGCCTGGTTTTTCGGGATTAAGTTGCTCCTCCAGGCGTTTGACCCTCTTTTCTAGCGTCGCCAAACGTTCTCGTTGTTCCACCACATCTTCTCTGGGATATTTAATCGTCTGACGAATCATCGCCAGACGGGTCGCCAGATATTGATAGGCCCGCACAGTTGGTCGCAGCGCTGTCAATAGCAAGGCGGCTCCAGAGCTGACATAGCCAATAGCGCTAATATTCATAGCGGCGAGGATATACAGCCCTACCGCCGAGAGTAGATGCAGCACAAGGACTAGCCAAAGGGATCGTTTCGCCAACATTTGCACGTAATTGAGCTGTCGCTGTTCAACGGCAATGCCCTTGGCCGACGACTCCTCTGCTTCTGCTAACACTTCCCTAGCCTGAAAGTAGATATTCCAGGGAACGGTCACAATTACGATTAACCAGCCAAAGCTAGCTAGCCCAATCAACCAATCTAGAAAACTTCCTACCGGAAGCTGCAGCCATTGCAGCGCCCCAAACGTTAACAGAGTCAGAAGCGCTAGCGCAAGGCTGCTCCAAATAGGGTTGAAATACATATTGGGTTGTCCTCATAACGAGAGTTCTGCTCCCATCATGATTGGGTAAGGTAATCATACTTTGAATTTCTGTGATAGTTTCCCAGATTGTCCACCCTCATTTCACGGGAAACATCTTGCTATCAATAGGCTATATGAGTTTATTTAGGCAAGCAGACAACGCCAAGAGATAGAGAGAGAAGAATTCAGAGAATTTCAGCGCACGACTCAGGCAGTTTTGGACCGGATTGATCGGGTAATGGATGACCTGATTGGCGTCACTCACAAAAAGTTGATAAATTAAGCTTGCGACCTTAGTCTAACCCTAAAAAAGTTGATTTTCTTGTCTTCTGGCTAGACTTCCACCCTACTAAGCTGCAAGCATGTTGTTGATATTGGAATAAATCACTTTTTCAAAGTGTTAAGTCCCTTAAAATAAGCAACTTTAGCAAGGACTTATGCACTTAAAGTCGATAGTATTAAATGTGCTTTGAGCAATTGCTGAAAGTGAAATCATTATGACTATGATATATTCGAATAGATCTAAAAACCCATGTTAAGATTGCATCTCTCATTAAGGCTGGGGAATCTGGCCTGGATATTGGGTTGAGACACATTTTCAATATTTAGGAGAGTGAACTCATGACTTTTCAGACAGAAGGGTGTCTTCGAGTCGGTCAAGCAGCGCCTGATTTCACTGCAACAGCTGTCGTCGACCAGGAGTTCAAGACTATTAAGC
>JAKSDM010001060.1 GCA_022360135.1 Pseudanabaenales cyanobacterium
GCCCATCTGGACTCCACGCCACTGAAAACACCCAACTGGTGTGTCCCTGATAGGTCAAAAGGGGTTGAGCCTCGGCAACTTGCCAAAGACGAACTTCCCCATTACTATCCCCTGTCGCTAGGAATTTCCCATCTGGGCTGAACGCCGCTGCCAAAATACTCCCAAAGACCTGGGTAAAAACCGACTTGGCGAGATCAGAATAAGCAAAATTAACCCGATGCAAATTCACTTTCTCTAAATCTGCCTGCCAGATACTTAGGCCAGAAAAGTCATAGCCGGTCAAGTCCATCTGTAGGTGATGGGCAAGATTAATTAGGTTTCCGCCTCCATAGCCCGATAATGGTGTCTCTGAAGACTCTCGCAATAACGTCAAGATTCTCTGGAACAGATGGTCGATCGCGATTGAAGAGACAACAGTGGCGCGTAATTGAGCAGCAATGGGGGCTAAAATTAGGCGAATTTGGCTTTCTCTGACATAGTTTTTAGCGGTCGCCTTAATCAAGGCATGATTGCAGAAAAGAGGTAGAGGAGAACAGGGCTGGGTGATCTCTTGATAAACCTGTTCAACCAAGCGTTCAGTCACGTATTCCATCACGACAGGTTGCTGGGTGTAACTGCCCGCTTGCTTTTCAATTAGTGGAGACGCCGCCTGCTCGATGAGCGATCGCCAAATTAAAGATTCTAAAGCTTCCAACAAATTAGCCTTAGAAACAACAGGATTAATATCCTCGGCCAACTCTGAGATTGTCGTTCCCTCGCGATTAATCGCCAACCAGTACATGATCGTGCGCTCCAGCGGAGAGAGACGCTCAAACTGCTGATCCAGAAGCCTTTGAATGCTGTTGAAAACAGTCACATCTTGAGCCAGAAAGGCAGCGATATCTCCTCCAAATAAATCTTGAATTGACGTGGCGATGATCTTCAAAGCCAAGGGATTACAACTATAGCGATCGCACAAAATTTGCTGTTGAGCGTCTGAACCCGAGAGTCCTTTGGCTTGAAGCAAAGCGTTTGCGGCTGAGAATGAACCCCTCAATTGCAGCGATCGAACCGATAACTCTATTCCTTCAAGAGCGGCGAGTTCAGCAGGCTTTTCGCGACTGGTGAGGAGCAGACAGCTAGCATGGGCTGTTTCTCCGATTAACCGCAGCAGTTCGCCATAGTTTTCATAACCGACTCGGTATTGTCCGGCGCACTCCCCCGGCAGTAAAATGGTTTCGGCATTGTCTAAAATCACCAGGCAGCGAGCGTCCCGTAAGCATTGAAGCAGTAACTTGATTTCAGCTTGGGTTTCCTGTCCTGCTGATAAAAAAGGAATGAGATCGCCTAAAAGGATTTTTAGGGGAGGGGCGTTCCGCAAACTTCGCCAGATCACGAACTCAAACTGGTTTTGAATCTGTTGCGCTATTTTTACCGCTAAGGCGGTTTTGCCAATTCCCCCCATGCCCAACACACCCACCAGCCGACAATGATCTTGCAAAATCCAGTGTTCCAGCCTGACTAGCTCTTCACTGCGGCCATAAAATACTGAAACATCACTCGCTTCCCCCCAATCTTGTTGAATGGGAATGACGTGTTCGTCTAGGACTTCTGTCGCCAAAGTTTGTCTGATATAGTCACTCGGCGTCAGGGTAAGTTTAAAAGCACTGAAGTAGTCTTCTAGCGATCGCTTATCTACAGGAGTTTGTCGCCGACGCACCTTGGTGAGCGTGTGGGAACTGAGTCCGGTCAGATGGTGCAAATCTTCCAGGGTGTAGGGTTGGCCGCCATTCGCTTCAGTTTCTGCCTGTTCCTTAGCTGCTTGCAGACGTCGCCAACCCGCCACAGAAAGAAACACTCCCCGTTTGCGCGTTAACTTCTTACGTCTGCTAGGCATCGTCTAGGTGGGCTCAATCAAGCTATGCATTATTTCTAGTCATGATTATGATTGTAAGGTTAATCAACTGGGCTCCTCGAAAAAATCCAACTGCACCCATCAGGTCAGCCTCTGGGATAATAATACAACTCTTCTCAGGTTGCACCATTAGCCTCCTGTTTGGCAGAATCAACGCTTGTAGTTTCTCCAGATAATTTGTTCAAAGTCCTGGTCCCTGAGGGTCAGCCTTTTCCAAGAAAAAATGATGTGCAGCAGATGAAGAAAATGCTGCACAAAATGAAGTTTGTGTTCCAAAGTGTCGAGGTGGCTGCTGTAGCCCTGGCAATCATTAGTGTCGGGGCTGCTAGTTCAGTCTATTCAAAGTTCATTCCCTAATTTTTGCCGACCGTCAACCTTGTAACTCCCGTGATGTTCACGCCTGATCTTGTCGTCGTCTCCGAGACCAAACAACGCTGGCACCAACTGCGCCTAATGCCATCAACGCGAACGGTGACGAAGACTCGGGGGTGCTAACGAACTGACCGCCCCATTGCGTGATAAACGAACGGTGCTGTTCACTTCCTGTCCACCAGGAGATGTCGCTGAATATACTGGTGGCGGTTGTTCCGCCGGAGAGGACGCCTGCAATCAAGAACTCATCATTGCGTTTGACTAGAAGTGGACTGCCACTGTCACCGGGAGCGGTAGTTCCTTCGTTTGCCAGGGGCGAAGCGCTACTACCGAAGTCAGACATGGTATTGTTAATCGCTGTGCCATTGTCAAAATCGGTGGAGAAAATATTAAAGCTGCCTGAAATGATGCTTCCGTCTGGAAGAGCGGCGCCGCCAATCGAATCAAGGATATTCTCAGCAGCCCAACGTTGGCCATCTCGGGTAAATTGGTGTCCTTCACTTCCTAAACCATTCAATCCAAAACCGACTGTGGTGACGGTGGATCCGACTAAATTGTCAGTATTTGTGAGGAACCGCAGCGGTGTAATGAATTCCGGAGCAGGCGCAGATAGCTCAAGAATGGCAATGTCTGTCCCATCTAGCAGGCTATCGGTGGCGTCGACTTCAAAAATGCTAGTGACTGAAATCTCGTCCAACAGGGTGTTTAATGGATCGAGATCGCGAAACCGAACGCTGATATCACTAGGGTTATCTCCGAAAATGCAATGTTGCGCCGTGAGCACATAAGACAAATTGATCAGTGAACCGCTGCACAGACTACGGCCCATGAAAATCTCCGTAACTGCCGTAAACGGAGCCCCTAAGCTGCGGGCAATATCAACTCCGGCAGTATTATTGATAACAATTGCTTGCGCAGATGATTGCACAATTGGGAGTGCGGCTACGCCTATCAGACTGCGGCATACAAGTCGGCTTATGTTAGCCCATGTCATAGTTTGAATCCTTAGTTTGAATGCTTATAGTAGCTATACCTTCTTTTCTTTCAAGTCATATGCCGTTTCACGCGCCTTTATTGAAAATTAGAACTTCAACAAACTTGACAATTCAGTTTTCTCGTATAAATTAATACGTAACCGCAACTCAAAATTGCCCAGCGCTCATTTACGAAGTGAGCCAAAAGCCCCTTGTAGTCCAATATCTAGAAATAGAATTCTGGCTTTTTGCAAACGCTAAAAGGCCATATAAATCAGGCATTTTAGCCCTCTAGAGTTATCTCTCCTGCATCAGCTGCTCGAGTGTTGATTGAACTAAGATTCATCGATTTTGGAAAACAATAACGGGCAGGCGATCGCGTGATGAATGATAGCTTTAGTGAATTAAGCGATTTGATTAAAATCATAAAAAAATTAATTAACCAGCTTTTATGCAAAATCAATGGTCAATAGGCAGATCCCCAAACCGCTTTTGATACCGAACCAACGTTGCCTCCATCTCCTCAGTTCTGTAGGATGATTAAATTTATATCGGATTTTTTGGGTCTGCCCGTTGTTGTTTTAGAGCTGAGTCAAAATCGATGAAAAGGCTGTTAGTTCTAGTCTTATCGTTCTTAATTGGTTTAACGTTGGCGGTAGGCTGCAGTGGACAGGAGTCTACTAGCGGCGGCGCCGACGCCAATTTCGAGGTGATGGGCGATTGGGCGACGTCTCTGCATATCGTTGGGATCCCCAAAAAATTGTTGATCGGATAGTATTAAATTTAGCTTAGGATAACAAAAATACTGAGGGTTCGACTTGTGGAATGGGACAAGGTAAAATTGCCTCCAATTGAAGATACCAAAATTCAGATCCAAAAACTGGCTAAGCTGGACTATGCTAAAGTTCTGGTTATCTGTAAACTAACTGAGAAAAGTTTAAGCCAAGCTGGGCAAACAGCCCTCTACACTTTTTTGCAGAGAACCTGGGCGCAACATGAGGAACGGCTAATATTTGAGGCGGCGCAGGAAGGCGTCAGCCCAGAGGAAAAATTCATTCAGTTGGTTGAAAATGCCCTTATTACTGAGGCTCAGCAGAACCTGCAAAAAACCGATTGAATTATACAGGCGATCGCTGTGCTTAATATCCAAAATTAAAATATGGACTAATTATGGGTATAGGTTTAGTTGTGGGACTATATTCTGGCATTAAGAATTAATATCTCGAAACTGATTTCCAACCCGCCAGTACAACCTAAAGATTACTCGCGATCGCACCCAAAGCTCTGAGCGTTGCTGTTTGTGCTTCCGTTAACCCCGTAACTCCCGTAATGTTCATGCCCTCATAAGGTCGGTCAGTTCTCAGAGTTTTCAGGCACTCACCTGTCTCTACATCCCAAAGTTTGATCGTCTCATCTTCACTGCAACTAGCGAGGGTTTGCCCATCCAGACTCCAAACTACTGACCCAACTCGTGCGGTGTGCCCTTCTAAGGTTTTTAGATAATATCCGCTATTGGGGTTCCAGAGCTTCACAGTTTGGTCATCACTGCTGCTGGCCAGGGTTTGCCCATCCGGACTCCAGGTCACGGAACAGATATAACTGCTGTGCCCTTCTAAGGTTTTTAGACAATACCCACTATTGGGGTTCCAGAGCTTTATGGTTTGGTCTGCACCGCCACTAGCGAGGATTTGTCCATTCGGACTCCAGGCCACGGTCCAGACCCGATTGGTGTGTCCTCGCAACGTTTTGAGACATCGACCGCTGCTGGGGTTCCAAAGCTTCACCATGTGATCCGCACTGCCACTGGTGAGTGTTTGCCCATCTGGACTCCAGGCCACGGCCCAGACCCAGTTGGTGTGTTCTTGCAAGGTTTTTAGACATTGCCCGCTACTGGAGTTCCAGAGCCTCACCATATGATCCGCACTGCCACTGGCCAGGGTTTTCCCATCCAGACTCCAGGCCACGGAACAGACCCAGTTGGTGTGTCCTCGCAAGGTTTTTAGACATTGCCCGCTACTGGAATTCCAGAGCCTCACCATATGATCCGCACTGCCACTGGCCAGGGTTTGTCCATCCGGACTCCAGACCACAGACCAGATCCAGTTGGTGTGTCCTCTCAAAGTTTTTAGACATCGTCCGCTGCTAGGGTTCCAGAGCCTTACGGTTTTGTCCTCACCGCCACTGGTAAGGGTTTTCCCATCCGGACTCCAGGCCACGGACCAGATACAATTGGTGTATCCTCTCAAAGTTTTTAGACATTGCCCACTGCTAGAATTCCAAAGCTTCACCATGTTATCCGCACCGCCACTGGCGAGGGTTTGTCCATTCGGACTCCAGGCCACAGCCCAGATCCAGTTGGTATGTCCTCGCAAGGTTTTTAGACATTGCCCGCTACTGGAATTCCAGAGCCTCACCATATGATCCGCACTGCCACTGGCGAGGGTTTGTCCATCCGGACTCCAGGCCACAGCCCAGACCTGGCTGGCGCTTCTTCGCAAAGTTTTTAGACAATCCCCACTACTGGAGTTCCAGAGCCTTACAGTTTGGTCATCACTGCCACTGGCGAGGATTTGTCCATCCGGACTCCAGGCCACGGCCCAGACCTGGCTGGTGTGACCTTTCAAAGTTTTCAGACATTCCCCGCTACTGGAGTTCCAGAGTTTTACTGTGTGATCCGCACTACCGCTAGCAAGGATTCGCCCATTCGGACTCCAAGCCACGGAAAAGACTACATTGGTGTGTCCTGGCAAAGTATTTAGGCATTCTCCACTGTTGGGACTCCAGAGCCTCACTGTGTAATCCGCACTGCCACTGGCGAGGGTTTTTCCATCCGGACTCCAGGCCACGGACCAGATCCAGTTGGTGTGCCCTCGATAGCTCAAAAGTGTCTGACCATCCGCCACTCGCCACAGGTGAATTTCACCATTGGTGTCCCCTACAGCTAATCGTTCACCATCTGGACTGAATGCGATTGAACGAATACACCCAAAGGGCTGGGTAAAACTAGACTTCGCTAAATTGGCGTAGGTAAAATTAACTCGATGCAAATTAATCTGCTGTAGATCAGCTTGCCAAATCGTGAGATGGGAAAAATCATAGGCTGTTAAATCAAATTGGAGGTGACGGCAGAGGTTGATCAGGTTGCCGCCGCCATACCCCGATAAGGACGTTGATTCGTCTCGCAGCAGATCAAGGATTGCCTGGATTTTTTCTTCAAGGGCTTTTGAGGTCTGACAAGTTGCGTCGAGTTGGTCAGCAATTGGCTCCAGAATTAGCCTGATTTGACTGTCCCTAACATAATCTTTGACCGTGGTTTTGATTAGGGCATGACTGTGGAAGAGAGAGAGATGGAGGGATGGGGGGATGGAGGGATGGGGGAATTTGCCTCCGCTCCCCGCTGATAATTCTTTAGAGATTTGCTCTACCAGGCGCTCTGTTACATACTCCATCACCACAGGCTGTTGGGTGTAACGGCCAGCTTGCTTCTCGATGAGAGATCGCCAGCTTAAAGATTCTAGCGCTTCTAATAAATTGGCTTTAGAAACCGCAGGAATAATATCCTCTGTCAACTCGGAAATAATTGTCCACTCCCGATTAATCGCTAACCAATACATGATGGTTTGCTCTAGCGGAGACAGACGCTCAAACTGTTGCTCCAGAAGTCTTTGAATGCTGTTAAAAACAGTGATGTCTTCAGCCAGAAATGTAGCAATGTAGCCACTAAATACATCTTGGATTGATGTGGCGACAATCTTCAAAGCTAAAGGATTGCAGCTGTAGCGATCGCATAACTGCTGTTGCTGTTGCTCTGAGCCTACCAGTCCGCTGGTTCGAATCAATGCCAATGAGGCTTTCCCAGAGCCACTCAATTGCAGCGATCGCACCGATAACTCGATGCCTTCAAAAGTTGCCAGTTCAGCAGGTTTCTCCCGTGAAGTGAAGAGTAGACAACTCTGGTGGGCAGTTTCTCCGACTAACCGGAGCAGTTCTCCATATTCCTCATAACCTGGGCGATATTGTCCAGCTTGCTCCCCGGCTTGTAAAATGGCTTCCAGATTATCCAAGATCACCAGACAGCGAGAGTTTCGCAAACACTGCAGCAATTTCCCCTTCTGTGCTTCCGTTTCCTGTTGCTGGGAAAGAAAGGGGACTAACTCATTCAGGAGAGTTTCTAAAGTTGGGGCGTTGCGCAGCGATCGCCAAATTACGGACTCAAACTGCTCCTGAATCTGCTCTCCTAGCTTGACCGAGAGCGCCGTTTTGCCAATTCCCCCCATGCCTAACACACCTACCAGCCGACAATGGTCTGACAGAATCCATCTTTTTAGGGTGGTTAGTTCCTCGGCGCGTCCATAAAATACCGACACATCAATAGCTTCCCCCCAATCCTGTTGAAGGGGAATGATGGGTTCGCTTCGGACTCCTGGCGCCGCAGAGGGTTTGGTGTAGTCGCTGGGAGTAAGGGTAAGGTTAAAGGCGCTAAAGTAGTCTTCTAGGGTTTGCTGGTCTACGGGAGCCTTGCGCCGACGCACCTTAGTGAGGGTATGGGGACTGAGTCCCGTCAGCCGATTTA
>JAKSDM010000033.1 GCA_022360135.1 Pseudanabaenales cyanobacterium
TACCGGGGTTGAGCTTTGCCTGTTTGATCAAGCTGGTCGGGAGACTCGGCTGCCGCTGCTTGCAGTGAGTAACTATATCTGGCATGGCTATGTACCTGGAATTGGGCCGGGGCAGCGCTATGGATTTCGAGTCCAAGGTCCTTATAAACCTGAACAGGGCAATCGCTTTAATTCCAACAAACTATTGATTGATCCCTATGCCAAAGCCATCGCAGGCGATTTGCAGTATGGAGACGAAATTTTTGACTATTCCCTGGAAGAATTGAGGGATGAGAGCAGCGATTTATTCCTCTCCAAATCGGATGACGCCCACCGCATTCCTAAAGGGATTGTAATTGATTCTACGTTCGATTGGCAGGACGATCGCCCCCCCTGTACGCCCTGGCACCAGACAGTTATCTACGAAACCCATGTGAAGGGGTTTACCCAACGCCATCCAGAGATTCCAGACCATCTCCGGGGATCCTATGCCGGACTCGCTCATCCGGCTGCGATCGCTCACCTCAAATCCTTGGGCGTGACTGCGATTGAACTACTGCCAGTCCATCATTTCAATGCCTATCCTGGCCATCTGGTAAAGGCAAATTTACGGAACTATTGGGGCTACGACTCCATCGGCTATTTTGCGCCTTACTCAGGGTATAGCGCCTCCGGAATTCATGGTGAGCAGGTGGCGGAATTTAAGCAGATGGTCAAGGCCCTCCACGCCGACGGAATCGAGGTGATTCTAGATGTGGTTTACAATCACACAGGGGAAGGGAATCATCTGGGACCCACAATTTCTTTCCGAGGCATTGATAATCAAGCCTATTACCGTTTGGTCGAGGATAATCCCTACTTCTACATGGACTTTACCGGGTGCGGCAACTCACTCAACGTGCGTCATCCCCAAATCCTCAAACTAATTATGGATAGTTTGCGCTATTGGGTGCTGGAGATGCATGTGGATGGATTCCGCTTCGACCTAGCCTCGGCCTTAGCTAGGGAACTATATGAGGTGGACAGCTTGGCCGCCTTCTTCAATATCATTCATCAGGACCCTGTGCTTTCGAACACCAAACTCATCGCCGAACCTTGGGATCTGGGCGAAGGCGGTTATCAAGTGGGCAATTTTCCCCTGCTTTGGTCAGAGTGGAATGGCAAGTATCGTGACACCATGCGGGATTTTTGGCGAAATGAGTATTGCCGCTTGGGGGAGTTTGCCTTTCGCATTACCGGCAGTTCAGATCTATACGAGTCTAATGGTAAACGCCCCCACGCCAGTATCAACTTCATCACTGCCCATGACGGCTTCACCATGAATGATTTGGTGAGCTACAACCAGAAACACAACCAAGCGAACGGTGAGGAAAATCGGGACGGTGAGAGTCACAATCGCTCTTGGAACGGTGGAGTCGAAGGGGACACGGATGACCCAGATATCTTACAAATGCGGGCGCAGCAGCGGCGAAATTTTTTGGCGACGCTGCTGCTCTCCCAAGGAGTTCCCATGATGTTGGGCGGGGATGAAATGGGACGCACCCAGAAAGGCAATAATAATACCTACTGTCAGGACAATGAACTCTCCTGGCTTGACTGGAGTCTACGGGAAACTAACGCTGATCTGCTGGAATTTACTCGTAAGCTGATCCATTTTCGCCACCTACACCCGGTCTTCTGCCGTCGAGCCTGGTTCCAGGGTCGAGAAATTTATGGCTCTGGGGTTAGGGATATCGCCTGGTTTAACCCTGATGGCGTGGAAATCAGCGACAAACAGTGGCAAGAGGGCTCTGACAAAGCCATTAGTATCTTCTTGAACGGTGAGGAACTGCTCAGTCCTGATCCCTACGGCGAACGGATTGTGGATGATAGCTTTCTGCTTTTCTTTAATGCCAACCCGGAGACAATGGAGTTCGCTATCCCGCTAACCTTCAAAGAATACCAATGGAAGGTGATCTTCGACACTAAGAACTCTGTCGGGTTTGTAGCAGATGGCAAGATTTATCACAAAGAGACGCTGGTTCCCATAGCAGCGCGATCGCTGGTGATGCTTTCTTGCCCCATCTGTTTTGACACCCTCTCAATTTCCGCTTGATAACGCCGTCTTTTCTGATCGGGTGCATTGCCGCTCCTAAGCAAGCGTTATGATAATCAAACTATCTAGCCATTTAGGGGTAGGCTTACCCAAGCTAACTCAATTTGGACACCCGTCCGCTGATTTGATGCGGATATTCTGTCTGAGCCATTTTCCAGTTAATTAGGGTGAGAATTCCTGCGCCGATAACGAAGGCGATCGCAATATCAAGCATTACCTTAAAGGCATTCATGTCTGTTCGAGCCTCTACACTAACCACAAAATCTAGCTGCCCATTCAGCTTCGCCCTAAGATACCCAAAACGGAACCTCAATCTTCTATAAAATGAAAGTTTTGATTATACCGGCGAGTGATAGAAATGGCGGTGGCGCTAAATATTTCAACTTGACTGCTAAGGATCCGCTAACCCCAAGTGTTAATCTACAATCGCATCTACAACATCGTCCGCCAAATCCCCTATGGCAAAGTGGCCACCTATGGACAGGTAGCGGAATTGGCCGGGTTATTGGGTAAAGCCAGACTAGTGGGCTACGCTCTTTACCGAGTAGATAGGGCGGATGACGATATTCCCTGGCATCGGGTGATTAACGCTAAAGGGGAAATCTCTTATTCTCAAGTGCGGCATGGGGCGGATTACTTGCAGCAATCCCGGCTGGAAGACGAGGGAATTGAGTTTAGCCCCGAAGGCAAAATCAGGCTGAGTCAATATCGTTGGCGACCCCCAACAGAGTTGTTGGAAAAACTTAGCACTTTCCTCGAAAGTTCAACTGGCGATCATTAATCATTATGGAAATTCAAACGCCTGACTGGGTTAAACACGCTGTTTTCTATCAAATTTTCCCCGATCGCTTTGCCAAAACAACCCAACCTCGACAACAGCCTAAAATGGCTGTCCCCTTAGAACTTTGGGAGTCTCCGCCGACTTATAACGGTTACAAGGGGGGTGATCTATGGGGGGTGATGGAGCAACTTGACTATTTGCAGGACTTGGGGATTACAGCTATTTATTTCACCCCCATCTTTCAATCGGCCAGCAATCACCGTTATCACACCCATGATTACTACCAGGTTGATCCGCTGTTAGGAGGAAATGAGGCGTTTTTTGATCTCCTGAATGCGGCTCATCAACGTGGGATCAAAATTGTGCTGGACGGTGTCTTCAACCATGCCAGCCGGGGGTTTTTCTTCTTCAACGATATTTTGGAAAATGGGCCTCATTCTCCCTGGCTCGACTGGTTCAAGATCGAAGACTGGCCATTGTCAGCCTATGATGGCTCCCTGCCAGCCAATTATCTCGGTTGGGCGGGCAATCGAGCCCTGCCTCAGTTCAATCACGACAATCCAGCCGTACGGGAATACATCATGCAGATTGCGGAGCACTGGATTCGAGTCGGCATCGACGGCTGGCGGCTTGATGTGCCGTTTGAGATCAAGGCGGCGGGATTTTGGCGAGAATTTCGCGATCGGGTTAAAGCCATTAATCCCGAAGCCTACATTGTGGGAGAAATCTGGAGCGATGCTCGTCAGTGGCTCAACGGCGACCAATTTGATGGGGTGATGAATTATATGTTCACCGGACCTACCCTGGCGTTTACAGCCGGCGATCATGTCCGGATGGACTATGTCGAGAGCCCAGAGTACTATCCCTACCCTCCCCTTGACGCCGCCGCCTACGCCCAAAAAATCCAGCACCTCCTAGGCCTATATCCTTGGGGAATTCAGCTGACCCAGCTCAACCTTCTCTCCAGCCACGATATTGCTCGAGTTGTCAGTGTTGTTAGTGAAGATCAAGCCAGTTTTGAATTGGCCACGCTGTTACAGATGACCTTCCCCGGTCCTCCCAGCATTTACTACGGTGACGAGGTCGGCCTCCCCGGCGGCCCTGACCCTGACTGCCGTCGCTCTTTTCCAGCCAAAGACCAATGGAATCACACCCTCTTCAAACTCCATCGCGACCTGATCGCTCTCCGCCATGCCCACTCGGCCCTCAGAACAGGGGACTATACAGTTCTCGCCACCCAGGACAAGGTTTACGTCTTTGCTCGGACCCTACCTGAGGAAGAACTTATCATTGCCGTCAATGCTGGAGAAAAGTCTGCCACTGTGATGTGTTCTCCAAACCCTTCATTTTTCAGATCTCAACCGATTAAACCGATATTCGGTCTGGGTGAGATTGCTTGGAACGATCAAAATGGCAGTCCCACGTTATCCTTAACCCTGCCGCCTCGATCAGGATTAATTGTAGGCCCCTAGCCTGGACAGGAAAGCTCCGACGGTTTGATTTGATCCTGGCTCCTTGGTAAGAAAATTGCAGGAGTAACTTGTCTGTCGCTCCTGCCGTGATAATGTCATTCAAGTCAACCTGACGCTGGTCGATCAATCAGAATCTGGGCATAATGGGGGAGTAGGAGAATTAATCAGGTTTACAGATCAGCTGGCAAAACTTAAGGGAGAATTACTCGAGTTTACGGATCAGTTTGCAAAACCTGAGGTTGGAGGAAAGTGATCATCTGATCGATGCCCCGCTGGATGCGTCGAGTTACCGTCATTGGGCTTACCCCAATACGCTCAGCCACTTCCTTACGGGAAAGGCCGTTAAAAAAGACAAACTCAATTGCCGAACGAGTCTTTTCTTCCAACTGATTAAGAGCGCGCTGAAGCTGCTGTCGGTCCTCTTCCAGCATTTGCAGCATTTGGTAGTGGGCGTCCGGTAATGTATCGCCCAGTGTGATTGAGGAGTCCATCTGCTGGCAAATAGTTGCATCCAGACTGAGGGGCAGGCGATTTTTGGTGGCCAGCTTAACTTCACGCCACTCTCCAACCGAAACTCCCAATGCTTCAGCCATCTCAGCATCACTAGGTTGGCGATTGAGAGTTCGCACTAACTCGGCTTGGCGCTTTTGAGCATCTTTCTGGAGATCCTGCCAACGACGAGGGATTTTTACAGTCGTACCGCGATCACGCAGATAATGCAACATCTCACCTCGG
The DNA here is from genome assembly GCA_022360135.1 of Pseudanabaenales cyanobacterium. Lineage (GTDB taxonomy): Bacteria > Cyanobacteriota > Cyanobacteriia > Phormidesmidales > Phormidesmidaceae > JAKSDM01. Next base: position 5,063 of record JAKSDM010000033.1, read on the forward strand.
ATGTAAGGGACTGCAAAGGAACTAAAGGCGCAACCTTGGCTAGGATTGAAACGCTCAATCGCCCGAATCAATCCCAAATAACCGATTTGCTCTAGGTCGTCATAAGGTTCAGAACATTGGTGGCTGACCCGATGGGCAATTTTACGAACCAGACCTGCATTCAATCGCACAAGCTGATTACGGAGTTGAATCGAGGGATTCTGCTTGTAGGATATCAACAGCTCCATGCCGCGAGAGCGAAGAGAGGAGGTTTGAGTAGCCATATCTGCGGAGTACCTTGGGTAAGAAGGGATTAACTTCAAGATTTGAGTCTATTGTCTTTATGGAGACCAAGACGCACCATCGTTGTTTCACGGTACTCAAAAAGCCCCTCTACCAATTTCTCAGCAGAAACACTGAATCAATTTCCTCCTAATCCCTAGCTGCCGCCTTCTGAATCCTATACTTCTGTTTGAAAATCGCCTGTTGCTCTTTGTGGTCCACGATAGGCGCGGGATAGTTGTAGCGCTCGCACTCATCTTCAGGAATCTTGCCAGTCACGAGCATCGCTGTGTCTAAGCTGCGGATTTCGGGTAACCATTGGCGGATATACTCCGCATCGGGGTCAAATTTCTGGGATTGACTGGCCGGGTTGAAAATTCGCAGGGGCTTAGAGTCCATGCCGCTGGAGGCGCTCCACTGCCAGCCGCCATTGTTGGCCGACAAGTCACCGTCCACCAGCTTTTGCATAAAGTACTGCTCGCCCCATTGCCAATTAATCATCAAATCTTTGGTCAAAAAGCTGGCCACAATCATCCGGCAGCGGTTGTGCATCCACCCCGTTTGATTGAGTTGACGCATAGCCGCGTCCACGATCGGATAGCCTGTTTTCCCTTCGCACCAGGCTTGAAACTGGTCTTTGTTGTTATCCCATGGAAAATTCTTCAAGGGCTGGCGATACGGGCCATCCGCCAAATCTGGGAAAAAATACATCGCATGTTGATAGAATTCTCGCCAGGCTAACTCCTGTCGCCAGGTATTAATGGCTGCTCTGGCCTGATCACTGCGAGTTTGCTCTAATGCCTCAATCGTCGCCGCCCAAACCGTACGAATGCCGATCGCCCCGAATTTGAGGGCTGAACTCAATTGGGAAGTTCCGAGAACCGCTGGGAAGTTTCGCTCGATATCGTAGGTTTGGATGCATTCTTCACAAAATCTAGCTAACTGAGTTCGAGCCGCCTTCTCTCCAGATAAGAGGGGCAAGTCGTTCTGCCAAACAAAGCCCAAGTCCTTGGCGTCGGGCAGAGAAATTACACCTGCGGGTTCGGCTTGCGCCTGCTCGTTTGGGGATAACCCTTGAGCCTTCTCCATCTTGGGCGCTGGATCCGCTTTAGTTTGCCGACTCCAGTTCCGCCAAAAAGGAGTGTAGACAGTATAGGGAGCGCCTGAGCCGGTTTGCACATCACCAGGAGCATGAAGGAGTTGATCCCAAGTTTTTGTGCGAATCTCAACCCCTTTTTCTTTAAGCGCTTCGGCAACGGCGCGATCGCGATTTCGAGCATAGGGTTCCACATCTCGGTTCCAGTACACGGCTTTAGCCCCCAGTACAGCGGCCAGCTGGGGAAGACCCACCCTGGGATCGGTATGGAGAATCAGCAGTTGGCTCCCCGCTTCGGCATAGCGTTGCTGTAATTCCTGTAAACAGCCGATCAGGTAGGCCACTCTAGCCGGCGCTACATCATCCCGTTCCAAAATGCCAGCGTCCAGACAGAAAACCCCGACAACTTTAGAACTCCGCTGATAAGCCGCCGCAAGTCCCAGATTATCGGAGATACGCAAATCTCGACGGTGCCAAAATAGAATTAGGTCAGACATAATCTTGATCAGGCGCACACCAAGGAGAAAGCGGGGCTATCTGGGCTTGCTGCATGAGCTGGCGGATTTGGGCGGGGCTGCAGTTGTAACTCCTTGCCAGTAAGATTTCAGCCTGTTTTCTGGCGACTTCCTCTGAGGCCCCAAACGCTATGACCTCTTCTTCTAAGCGGCCAGTGAGTCTTTCAACCGAAACCGTACAGCTGTAAAGCGGTTCTTCCTGTCGAGGTTGTTGTACCATCATGCTTTCTCTCAGATGAGGATGTAAGCGTGTGACCCAAAGCGGATATCTCAAAGAATACACAAAGTCGGGACAGAGCCCTGTCCTGCGTCTAAAATTCCCTAAAACCCAATGATCCCGGGCACAAACCCAAACTCTTCAAATCTTAAGGAAATGTAAAATTATAAGGCGGCGCGTGGAACTTGATGCATAAATGGGAAGGTTAGAAGGTTATGTATCCCAGTTAACTTAGTCGCGACTCTATGCAGGTCACTCCCTACAGTCCAAACGAACGGAGGAATACAGCCATAATGAGCAAAGAATTAGCCACTGGGCTATTCAATTTCTTCCTGGCTTTGATTTTGATCCCGAGTATCGGCGCCTCACTTTTTAGCCTCTTAGATGCATGGGGATTGCTCTAACCTCAAAAATTTTCTTGAAACGCCTGACCTCAACCCATACCTGCTCAATCACAGATGATCCTACTCAGAAGCCCTAAACTGTTGAGGGGCTTTTCTTTTTTGCATTTGCTCTCCTCGTGTAATCGTTCTCAAGAATTCCATCCCTCAGTTCAGCAACAGTCCCCTCTGGAAGTGAGTGGACACTGGATAAGAGTGTCTACTGGTTCACCTTAGCGGTTATAGCGATTTTATGGGCATTGCCTCAATCCTAGACCCTATATCCTGCATGCCCTGAGATATATTCTGCACAAGTGAGAATCGCCATAGCTTTGCCGGGGGAATATCGTATTCCAACGCAAATAGTGTCCTCTTGTTCAGGAAACTCTCAGGTCTGGCTTGTATCACTATAGTTAAGAATTTGCAATGGTTTTTTACGTTTGTATCGAAGATATATGTTCAAGCAACACACTTGTTCGAAATGTGGCGGTGACGGCCTTGCTCGCATTGGCGTCAGAGGGATATTGAAATGCTCAGATTGTGGTTCTTTCGTTGATGTCCGAAATCACAATCGGCGCGTTCGGCTTTTAAGATGGTTGCCGCTCCCTCTAAAAAACTCCCGCAGGGCCATAAAGGCTTCTTAACGGTTCTCAAATCAGTTATCCAAGATGGTGCTGACATACGCGGCAGTGACCCCAAAGCGCTTAAAAAAATGGGGTCATAAAAACGGTCGGGCTAGAAAAAAGCTAGAAATCGATTTGGCGTCAACCGCTTCTCCCGCCAGGATGGATCTTTCTAGCTGCTCCGGGGTCATGAGCACGACTTCAAGATCTTCATCAGCGTCCAACGGCGGCGGAGAGTCCACCTTTTCCAAGTCTTTGGCTAAAAAGGTGTAGATTATTTCGTCAGAATAGCCAGGCGCTAAAGCAAAATTTCCAATGGGCTGCCAAGTTTGAGCCCGATAGCCGGTTTCTTCTTCAATTTCTCGTTTGATTGTCTCACCAGGGTCCTCGTTAATTTCCATTGTGCCCGCTGGAAATTCTAGTAGGCGTCCCTGCAAAGCAAAGCGGTATTGTCGCACCAGTACTAACTCACCCTCTGGTGTGAGGGGGACTGCCAAGGCTCCTCCAGGATGACGGATACACTCCCAGTCACCCTCTACTTTATTAGGCAAACGGAGGCGGTTGACTTCAAAGTTAAACTTTTGACCTTCGTAGAAAAGACGCTGTTTTAGCAGTTGAGGGGGTTCTTGACCTAGAGCCATAGGGATTGGGTATTGAGAATTACTCACAGCAAACATTATTACAGGTTGTCGGATA
>JAKSDM010001076.1 GCA_022360135.1 Pseudanabaenales cyanobacterium
GTTTTTTATGTGTGGCATCGTCGCATTGTTTTCAAAGCAGGAGCAGATTTCCTTGTCATCTTTGAAAAGGGGGATGGAATGCTTAAACCATCGAGGTCCAGATGGACAAAATTTTTGGGTTTCCCCTGAGCGTCGAGTTGGTTTAGGGCATACGCGACTCAGTATTATCGACCTGACTGGCGGGGACCAGCCGATCGCCAACCAAGATGACAGCCTACATATTATTGTCAACGGGGAGTTTTATGACTTTGAGCGGATACAGCGGGATTTGAAACGATGGGGGTACCAATTCCGCACCCAATCTGATAGTGAAATTGCTCTCCATCTATACGACGAGTTTGGGACACAATGCCTGCATCATCTCCAGGGCGAGTTTGCCTTTGCCCTTTGGGATGACCGTAACCAACTACTTTTCGCCGCTCGCGATCGCTTTGGCGTCAAGCCCCTTTACTACACTATTTATGGCGATACCCTTTATCTCGCCTCTGAAATCAAAGCTTTATTTGCTGCTGGCGTACCCGCTTATTGGGATCGGGAATCATTTTTTTGGGTTAACGCAGGCGTTTTAGGCCTAAACCGCACTTTGTTCGCCAATGTGTATCAAGTGCCGCCAGGCTATTTTCTCCTAGCCTCCCAATCTAATATTCAACTGCATCGTTATTGGGATTTTGATTATCCCCGTCTTAATCATTCCCCATCCCAACATACAAAAGAAGAGTATATTGAACAACTTCGCTGTAGCTTGGATGAGGCGATTCGACTTCGCTTAAGAGCTGATGTGCCAGTTGGCTGCTATCTCAGTGGCGGTCTGGATTCGTCTGCAGTTTTAGGGATGGCGGCCGCTCACACATCTGAACCCATTCAGGCGTTTACTCTCGCCTTTGAGCAAGAAGCTTATAACGAAGAAGCGCTGGCCCGTGAAATGGCAGTACGTACAGGAGCTAATCTCCAGATTATCCCGATTCACCAATCTGACTTAGCTGAGCATTTTGCAGATACCGTTTTCCAGTGTGAAATGCTCTGTATCAACGCTCATGCGACCGCTAAATATATCTTGAGTCGGGCGGTAAGGGATGCTGGCTATAAAGTTGTCCTGACGGGCGAAGGTTCAGACGAAATCTTTGGGGGATATGTTCATTTCCGCCAAGATATGTTGCTTCACAACACGGAAGGGCAAGACCAGCAGACTGTTCAACGTCTGCAAGCAGAGTTGAAACAGAAAAATCAAATTTCTGCGGGGATCTTACTTTCTTCTGGCGGAGCTACTGAAGCCTTAAGTAGTGTTAAGCGCACGTTAGGTTTTACGCCAGCCTGGATGGAAGTTTCAGCTATGGGGCATTTCCAGTCCCTTCCTCTTTACAAGACTGAGTTTATTAATCAATTTGCCCAGCGGGATGCCTATCGGTTGCTTTTGAATCAGATCGATGTGCAAGGGCAACTGATCGGACGGGAGCCTGTCCACCAATCTCTCTATTTATGGTCTAAAACCGCTTTACCTAATTACCTTTTGAGATTGTTAGGCGATGGGGTAGAGATGGCCCATTCTATTGAAGGGCGGGTACCGTTTCTGGATCACCACCTGGTTGAATTAGTCCGTAACATCCCCATTTCCCTCAAAATTCGCGGACTCACTGAAAAATATGTACTGAGAGAAGCGGCGCGACCTTTTCTTACTGACACGGTGTACCATCGCCAAAAGCACCCATTTCTGGCTCCCCCTTCAACTTTTAATCCAAATGAAGATTTACATCAACTCACCCAAGATACACTGCGTGGTTCAGAAATGGCGTCTGTCCCTTTCTATAACCAAGCAGCGGTCATTCAGTTGCTCGAACAAATACCTGATACGAATGAAAGTCAACGCGCCGCCATCGACCCAGTTCTAATGAAGATGCTTAGCGCTTGCATTCTGCAAGAACGGTTTGGACTCACTTGATTTTGAGACGTAATTCTTAAGCGGTTATTCTCCCTTTTACCCCTTACCTCCCTCACCCTCTCCTGTGCCCCAATCTCTAACCATTGACGAATTTCTTAATGCGCCTGGTGTCATGCTGGATGTCCGAAGCCCGGGTGAGTACGCCCAGGGTCACATTCCAGGGGCAATCAGTTTCCCCTTATTCAATGACGAAGAACGGGCTCAGGTGGGAATTTGCTACAAGCAGAAGGGGCCAGATCAGGCGGTCGAGTTGGGATTTGCGATCGCCGGTCCCAAAACGGTCAATTTCCTCAGAGAAGCTAAGCGGTTGGCGGCCGACAAGCAGGTTCGGCTGCACTGTTGGCGGGGTGGCATGCGGAGTTGTGCAGTGGCTTGGGTACTGGAAATGGGTGGGCTTCAGGTGTCCATACTTGAGGCGGGGTACAAGGCTTTTCGTCGCTGGGTGCGAGCAACCCTGACAACGCCTAAACCGATCCTGGTTCTAGGGGGTATGACGGGCTCCGCTAAAACAGATATTCTCCGCGCCTTAGCGGTTCAGGAAGCTCAAGTCCTTGATTTAGAGGGTTTAGCTAACCATCGAGGGAGTAGTTATGGGGCCTTAGGAATGCCGCCTCAGCCTAGCACTGAGCATTTCGAAAATCTGCTCGCAATGGCCTGGAGGATGTTTCATACCCAGTCCCCTATTTGGATTGAGGCAGAGAGTCGCAATATTGGCGCCTGTCGCATTCCCGAAGAACTTTTCGAGCAGATGAAACAGGCTCCTGCAATAGCGATTAACCGATCGCTCGAGGAGCGTCTGACTTTACTCGTAGACAGATATGGTGAAGCGAATCCAGAGGATTTAATCGCCGCCACAGAGCGCATTCGCAAACGGTTGGGGGGGCAGCGAACCCAGGCGGCGATCGCACTTATCCGCGAGGCTAAACTCAAGGAGGCGCTGGCAATTTTGCTCACCTACTACGATCGCGCCTACCAACACGATTTGGAGCGGCGACAACAGCAAATCCCGACTGTCGATGTAACCGGACTATCTGA
>JAKSDM010000085.1 GCA_022360135.1 Pseudanabaenales cyanobacterium
ACTTTCCGTAGAACCCGGTGAGGACTTCACGGTGATTGGTTCAGTCTCAATTGAATTTTAAGCATAAAGAAGCGGTGTCAAGTCTAATCAAATGATTTGCTTCTATTAAACAGCCCGCATCAGTGGGCAAACCAGATGTAGCCAATCATCACCGCTTAGGAGTCTACCTTTCGTAACCGTTCTAGACGCAGTTGGTGCTCTGGGCTAAACAAAATCCGAAAGGCCAGCAGAATAATGCCCATACACGCCAGGGCGGCGCCTGCGGCCAGGGTGAAATAAATCACAATTTGATAGCGCACGGCGCTGGTCGGATTCACTCCCGCTAGCATCTGGCCGGTCATCATACCGGGTAAACTCACCAGCCCCAGCACCATCATCGAGTTGATGGTCGGGATCATGCCGGTGCGCAGGGCTTCTTTGAGGGTGTCATTAGCGGCTTCCCAGCGGGTGGCCCCCAGGGCTAAAAGCGACTCAATTTGCGATCGCCGACTGACCAAATCTTCCATCAATCGGTCTAGCGCCAGAGAGGTAGCCGTGAGGGCGTTGCCTAACACCATGCCCAGCAGCGGAATCACATATTGCGGATCGTACCAGGGATGAATGTGAATAATGCCTTCGACCAGTAAGCCCGTGACAAAAGCACTGGCCGTCAAAATGGAAACGAAACTGTTCCAATAGACCCCAGGAAATCGACGGCGTGTGCGGTTGACTGAAGCATTGCCTGCGATCGCACTCATCGTCAGCACTAGCAACAGCACCCAAAGCGGATTATCCAAAGCAAAGACCCAACCCAGGACATACCCCACCAACAGTAGCTGCGCTACCATCCGAAATGCGGCGACGCCCAAGCGTTTAGCTAAGCCGAGTCGTAAGCTGAGGGAAAGAATAAGGTTGATCAGAATTAAGGCGGCGGCGAGCGCCAGTTGCCAGTTATCGATTGGGAGGTAGGTGTTGGTCATGGGTCTGACGCTCCGAAGATAATACTAACTGCCGCATCGTCACCCGCTCTATCTGAGCTGGGTCGTGACTTGTCCAAATGCAAGCATTTTTGGGGTCGTCTTGTCGCCACTGGGCAATTAAAGCTTCAAGCTGTTCGGTAGCCGTACTGTCCAGGGAAGCGGTGGGTTCATCTAATAACAAGACCTGAGGAGAGAGTTGCAGAGACCGTAAACAGGCGACAATTTGTCGTTCTCCCCCAGAGAGTTGCTCAATGGAACGGTCTAGAAATTTAGCGGGGCGATCTAAAAGGGATAGATATTCAAGGATTTGAGAACGATTGTAGGTTCTGTTGCGATGGACGGCCAGCTGATAAATCTGCTGTAAGTTTGACTCAACGGTTCCTTCTAATAGCGCCGGTTGTTGGTGTAGATAAATAACTTGAGACCGAAATCGAGGCATATTTAAGTTAGACAGTGACTGTCCCCGAAAGGCAATCTCTCCCAGTTGGATCGGGTCTAGTCCGGCTAATGCTCTGAGCAAAAGGCTCTTACCAGTCCCTGAGGGGCCAACAATCGCCAAGCGATCGCCAGCAAACAGCTCAAAACTGATATTTTGCCAAATCCAGTTGCCTTGGCAACTTCGCCCAATTGTTGAAACGGATAAAATTGGTTCAGACGGTTTTTCTGAAACCAGAGTCAGGGATTTTTTTGAGGTATTTTGCACCATTGTTCATCACAGCTTGTTTTGTTGGCATTTAACGTCAAGCTTGAAAAGAAATCTAGTCTCTTGTAGTACAAACGGCAGTTTACAATGCAAGTTATTCTCATTAAATAGCAGACGTTTGTATTTGGCTCCACCATGACAACGCGATTAGTCTTGAATCATTGGGACGACTGGCTTTTGCCCGGAAGCCCAAGCGATACACGGCTATTTCATGCAGACGCCTCTGATCGCATCTTTGTCTATCCGTCTCATCTGGGTCAGGGCTATTTTCAAGAAATCTTGCTACGGGATGATTTGACCCTCTTTATCTGAGACTATACGCTCAATCAGGATGTGGTGATTGACGCACCAGGTATTTGCGATTGCCTCGAATTTGAGTTTCAGCTGGCTGGCTCTGATGCTGGATTCAGCTTTTTCACCCCCTACTTTGGCTTGAAAGGGTTTGTGGTCAAACTAGCTCGAAAACGGCATTTAAAAATTGAGGTTTGGTTCAAACGACCGGCACTCATGACGTACTTACAGGCACTCTTGGAACGTATATCCACTCAAAATTGGCGCACTATTGAACGTATCACTCAGTCTATCTATCAATATCGGGGAGGAAATACGCTGTCAACTACGGCTGGGATGCTCAACCAGATTTTTCAGGGTGAGATCGCCAAAGGCCGACCGACATCCAAAGAACTGGCTACGCCAATGACTATCGCGCCTCGTTTTCCCCGAACATTTGAGCACATTCTGACCGATGCTCTCTACTTTGAGTTTATTACCCTCAAATGTGCAGGTCGCCGTCCGATTGCGCCTGCAATGAAGCAAGTCATTGGTCAGATTCTCGGTTGTCCGTATCAGGGCGCTACCCGCCGCACCTATCTAGAGCGCCAAGCACTAGAGCTTGCAGACCTTTATTTGAAAACAATTGTTCTGCCGCGTCTCAATGAAGCTGATCTCAACTGCATTTACCAGGCAGAATCCATCTTGAAAAACCAGATGGCCAATCCACCGGCGGTAGAAGCGCTGGCCCGACAGGTAAGCACAAATCGCCTCAAACTGAATCAGGGCTTCCACCAAGTGTATGGCGCCACACCGGGTGGATATTCACGAAACTGCCGCTTGTGGCAAGCACGACGACTATTGATGACCTCGGATCTTTCGATAGGCCAAGTTACGGCTACTGTGGGCTACACTTGCCGTGGCAACTTTGCCAAGATATTTCGTCAACAGATGAGCCTCACCCCAAAAGTATTTCAAATGGAAGTATGGCGACATGCCGGTTAAATTGCGCTGTCAAAAAAAAGCGTTTTCACTGCAAAATCCCTAGAAAAAAAGCAGTGATCCCCATACTCTAATTGAGAATAATTTGCTTCAAACTCAATGGCTAACTTGTGGCAGTAGCTTATAGAGTCAGCTGTTCCACCAGCTATTGGGCTTGAACCATGGTGTGAGGGAGGTTATGGGAAAGTCGTTCCAGGGTTCAAATTTACTTATCCTATGGACTGTAGTTGGTGGACAAATTGCGATAGCGCAAGCGCTGACTTGTCAGTTCGCAGAAGCCGCGTTAGCGCAATATTTGTTTGGAGATCAGTCCTTGGTCACTGGACATTGGTCATTAGAACAATACCAGTACTCAATTGCAAATGGCCAAGGACAATTGACCAATGACCGACTGCGTCAATTCGATCAGTCTGCAACCACTGATAAAGAGTGGTTGGCTCAAATCGAAACCGCGATTGTACAAATCACAGGGGTGCGCCTGGAAGAAACCGAGGCAGGCTTTCAGATAGTGTTAATAACTCCTGACGGTGAGCTAACCGCACCCACCACAACCGTGTCAGGCAATGCATTGATTGCGGAGATTCCCAATGCGGCGCTAGCGCTGCTGGAGGGCGATGAGTTTCAGCAGTTTGAACCGGCTGAGGGGATTGCCCTAGTGCAGGTGACGGGGTTGCCCGATGACCGGATGCAGGTGGTGATTACCGGGGTGGATGCGATCCCGACGGCAGAGGTTATATTACAACTGCAACCGGGTTGATCCTGAGCCTTACACCGAGGACTGTCCAGGCAGGCGAGCCGGATGAGCCGTTGAGAATCGTGGTAACAGGCGAGGAGGAGAGCCGCTACGTTGAACCAACTGTCACTACTGGAACCCGAACCGATACGCCGCTGCGGGATATTCCCCAATCAATTCAGGTGATCCCACAGGAGGTGATTGAAGACCAGCAGGTGATTCGGTTAGGCGACGCTCTGCGAAATGTCAGTGGTATGGTGAGAGGCGCACAAGCTTTCAGTGGTGAAAGATTCACTATCCGTGGTTTTGATAACGCCGCAATTCTGCGGGACGGATTTAGACAGGGGTTTGATGCGAACATCACATTCCCAGAACTCTCTAATCTTGAAACCGTGGAAGTGCTAAAAGGCCCCGCCTCAATTCTTTTTGGCAGTCTGGAGCCCGGGGGGGTGATTAACTTAATCAGCAAACAACCTCTGAGTGAACCGTTATATCGTTATGGTCTGCGGGTTGGCAACCGAGAATTGAGTGAACCGAGTCTTGATATATCAGGGCCGCTTGATGAGGATGGTCGCTGGCTTTATCGGTTGAACGCACTGTATCGTAATGAAGATTCCTTCCGAGACTTTGATACGGATATTGAGCGATATTTTGTGGCGCCGACGGTGAGTTGGCAGATAGGAGATCGCACCGATTTAACCCTTAGGCTCGAATATACTGACGACGAGCAAGCTGCAGATGGAGGTCTGGTTGCGATTGGCAAAGTATTTACTCAGGCTGACAGATATGCCCTCTTGTCCCAAATTGCGCCTACTGTGGTATTTGACATCGACAGCGATACTGAATGGCAAACACTCACTCGTTTGTGCGCTGAGGTATTGGGCAAGCAAGCAGAAGCGGAAAAACTGGCCATAGACTACGAAGCCAAACTACAGAAACTTAAGACGCAATTCTCCACAGACCCCAAACAAATTAAGATTTCATTGGCGTATTTTTTCTTAGAACGAATTGTGACCTTGGGTAAAGATACCTTTTCTGGCAGCATTTTAGAGGCGGTCGGATTATCGCGTCCGCCCAGCCAAGCTCAAGGTCGAAGCGCCCAAATTTCACCCGAATTACTCAGTGACATGGATGGAGATGTGCTATTTGTTTTTAGACCGAAGAGCGATCTTGACTTTGCCGCCGATATTCGAGCCGCCCTTGATCAAATCAAAACCGCTCCGCTCTGGTCTCAACTCAAGGTGGTTCAAGCCAAGCAGGTATATGAGATAGACACCTATTGGTTGGGCGGCGGCTATATTGCGGCCAATCTGGTCTTAGATGATTTGTCGAAATATGTCGTTCAGGCAACACTCTGGGATTAATCGTTAGGTGTTGCCTTGATTTTAATTGCAGTAATGTTAAGGAAATCACCTCATGGCATATATATCGTTACCGGATTCTGTCCCTGGAATAGGCGGGCCAATGATGGCATATCCTGAAACAGGCAAGCATTTGGCGGCTCTGGCTCAGCAACTATTGCGCGGGGAGTCTTCTTTATCTCCCGCAGAACGGGAACTGCTTGCATCGTGTGTATCGCGCG